>DAMAFT010000036.1:0-13599 GCA_031995805.1 Massilia sp. | reverse complement strand
TGGGGCGGCATGGTCACCATCGTGTTCGGGGCGGCCGGCATGCTGGCCAGCGACGGCGCGGGGCGCATGGCCGGCTATGCGGCGACGGTATCGTCCGGGACCCTGCTGGCGGCGATCGGCTACGGCCAGGCGTCGCTGGTGACGGCCGCGCTGTACTACCTGGTCGGCTCGACGCTGGCCGTCGCCGCCTTCCTGCTGCTGATCGAGCTGATCGACCGCATCCGCACCCCGGGCGGCGCCGTGCTGGCGGTGACCATGGAAGCCTGGGCCGTCGAGGATGCGCCGGTCGAGCCGGTCGGGCGCGGCATCCCGGCCGCGATGGCCTTCCTGTCGCTGTCCTTCCTGGCCTGCGCGCTGTCCATTTCCGGGTTGCCGCCGCTGTCCGGCTTCGTCGCCAAGTTCGGCCTGTTCCACGCGCTGCTCAATCCCGGCGCCGGCGTGCCGGTGCGTACGGCCGGCTGGGTGCTGATGGCGCTGGTGATCGGCTCCGGCCTGGTGTCCGTGCTGTCGATGATGCGCTTCGGCGTGCGCACCTTCTGGGCCAGCGGCGGCGGCGCGCCGCGGTTGCACCGATCGGAAGTGGTGCCGGTCGCCTTCCTGGTCGGGCTGTCGGTGTTCATGGCGGTGCTGGCCAGCCCGATCTTCGCCTACCTGGGCCGCGCCAGCGCCGGCATCCACCGGCCGGCCGACTACGTGGCGCGGGTGCTGGCGCAGCCGGTGGTGGCCGCGCCGGCCCGGAGCGCGGAGGAGGGAACGTGAAGCTGCTGCCGTATCCGTTCGTCTCGCTGGGCCTGTGCGTGCTGTGGCTGCTGCTCAACCAGACCGTCGCGCCGGCCCACGTGCTGCTGGGGGCCGCGGTCGGCATCGCGGCGCCGCTGCTGGCGCGCGGCCTGCAGCCGCACGGCTACCCGCGCCTGCGCGCCCCGCTGGTGCTGGCGCGCCTGCTGGCGATGGCCGCGTTCGAGATCGTCCGGTCCTGCTTCGACGTCTGCCGCATCATCCTGTTCGCCGACTACGCCAAGGTGAATTCGCAGTTCATCCGGGTGCCGCTGACGCTGCGCGACCCCTACGGCCTGGCCGTGCTGTCCGCCCTGATCAACCTGACGCCGGGCACGGTCTGGGTCGAGATCCTGGCGGACGGGCAGGAACACGAACGCGTACTGGTGCTGCACGTGTTCGACCTGCACGAGGCCGGCGCCTGGGTCGAGATCGTCCAGGCGCGCTACGAACGGCCCCTGATCGAGATTTTTGAAGCGGAGGAAAATCGTGTCGACCTTGCTTGAACTGGCGGCCGTGTACGCGCTCGGCTGCGTACTCGTGGCCATGCTGCTGTGCACCGCGCGCCTGCTGATGGGTCCTTCGGCCCACGACCGCGTGCTGGCGCTGGACACGCTGTGGATGTCCGGCATGGTGCTGGCCCTGGTACTGGGCATCCGCTCCAGCAGCCAGGTGTATTTCGAGGCCGCGATGCTGGTCGCGCTGCTGGGCTTCGTCTCGACCCTCGCGCTGGCCAAGTTCCTGATGCGCGGGGAGATCATCGAATGACCGCGCTGGACACCATCCCCGACTGGGCCGCCGCCATCGTCGCCTTGCTGCTGGTGCTGGGCGCGAGCATCGTGCTGGTGGGCGCGCTGGGCCTGCTGCGCCTGCGCACCTTCTACCAGCGCATCCACGGCCCCGCCATCACCATCACGCTGGGCACCGGCAGCATCCTGCTGGCATCGATGGTGTACTTCACGGCCTCGCAATCGCGCCTGGTCGTGCACGAGCTGATCATCGCCGCCTTCATCATGGCGACGGCCCCGGTGGTGTCGATGCTGATCATGCGCGCGGCCGTGTACCGCGACCTGCGCGCGGGCCGGAGCGAATCGGGCGTGACGGCCGGGAAGGTCTACGTGCTGCCGGACAGCGAGTGACCGGCCCGGCCCGTGCCGGGTTACAGGTACGGCAGCCACATGCCCAGTGCCGCCACGCCGATGCCGGCCGCCAGCGCGCAGGTCAGGCCCGCCAGCAGTGCCGCCATGGCCCAGTGGGCGCCTGCGCCGGCGCGGCCGTGGCACCGCAGGTAGGCCTCGAGGACGGCGAGCGGCAGCAGGCACTGGGCGAAGGCCAGGAAGCTCAGAAACGGTCCCCGGAACGTGGCCGGGTCGAAGCCGGCCGGGCCGCCGTTGAGCGCGAGCCAGAACATCAGGCCGACCCGGAAGAACCAGACCCCGCCCACGGCGACGAACAGGCGCAGCGCCCAGCGCCGGTGCGCCACCACGTCGCGCGTGCGGATGCGTTGCAGCGCCATGGCGGCGAACACCACGACCAGCACGCCGTTGAGCGTCGTGCCGGCGTGCTGGAACGCATCGCCGACGGCCCCGCGCCACCAGACCATGTAGACGCCCGTCAGGCTCGCCGCGACGGCGGTGGCCAGGTAGAGCCTCCCGTTCCAGCGGTGCAGCCGCGGCAGCGCGGCCCGCAGGCCCGGCAGTAGCTGCAGTGCGCCGCTGGCCATGATGACGGCCGCAGCCAGCAGGTGGACGGCGGTGGCGGCGTTGCCGGCGCCGTGGCCCGGTACGTGGCCGTGCGTCATGACTGCGTTCCAGCGCGCGAAGTCCCCGCGCAGCGCCGCGCCGCCGTACAGGATCGCCACGTACAGCGCGAACAGGGATTGCCCGGCCACGGTCACCAGCAGCCAGGCGGCCGCCGCGTAGCGCAGTGCCCTGGCGGGCACCTGCTTCGCGCCGGCGCGTCCGTAACCAGGAAGGAAAGTGCTGTCCGATGCCATTGTGCGTCTCCATGAGGGTGTCGATGCGGCATTGGGCCGCGTTCCGCCCCGTGCGGCAAGCTCGCGGCCGCCGCCGTGCGACGAACGGCGGATTACCGGGGTTGAACGGCGGCCGGCGCGGCGGGGCTTGAACGGCGCGCGCGTTGGCGGTATCGTGCTGCGATGTCCAGCACGATGCCATTTCCCCGCCCCGCCAGTGTGTTCCTGCCGCGTCCGCGCCAGGTGGCCACGGTGCTCGTGTTCACGCTGACGTTGTCCTGGCTGCTGCACGTCCTCAGCGGCACGCCGTACCTCGGCGTGTTCGGCCGGATCGGCTTCATCGGCGCCGTACTGCTGATGGCCTACACTGCCGCCGGGGCGCTGCGCCCGCACCGGCTGGGCCTGGCGCCCGCGCGCCTGCTGGCGGTGGTGGCGGCGGCGCCCGTCGCGGCGCTGGCCACGGCGCTCGCCACCCAGCGCGGCCGTTTCCTCGACTATCTCGGCGATACCCAGACGCTGGTCGGCCACGTCCTGATGGTGTCCCTGGCGATCCTCTTCGGGGTGGCGTTTTCTCTCGTCGCGATGCGCAGCGAGCGGCGCCAGCTCGAACGCGCGCAGCGGCTGGCCGCCGAGCTGGAAACCAGCCGGCTCGAACGCGAACTGCTGGACGCCCGCCTGCGCATCCTGCACGCCCAGGTGGAGCCGCACTTCCTGTTCAATACGCTGTCCAACGTCGAAGCGCTGGTGGCGTCCGGCTCGCCCAACGCGGCGCCGGTGCTGCGCCACCTGATCGCCTACCTGCGGGCGGCGATGCCACGCCTGAACGATGCGCAGGCGACCCTCGACACCGAACTGCAACTGGTGCGCTCCTACCTGGAGCTGATGCAGCTGCGCATGCCCGACCGCTTGCAGTTCGCCGTGGCCGTGCCGGCGTGGGCCGGCACCCTGCGCTTTCCGCCGATGGCGCTGCTGACGCTGGTCGAGAACGCCGTGCGGCACGGGATCGATCCTGCCATCGACGGCGGCCGGATCGACGTCGGCGGGCAGCGTGACGACGCCAGCGGCGAGACGGTCCTGTGGGTCGGCGACACCGGCGTCGGCATGGCCGAGACGGCGCAGCCGGGCACCGGCCTGTCGAACCTGCGTTCGCGGCTGCGGGGATACTATGGCGAGGCCGCGCGCGTCGACCTGCATGAGATCGCGCCGCACGGCGTGCGCGTGGAACTGCATTTTCAAGCGGGAGTGACGGCATGACGCAGGCGCGCGCCCTCATCGTCGACGACGAACCGCTGCTGCGCGAGCGCCTGCGCAGCCACCTCGGTGCGCTGTGGCCGGCGCTGGCGTTGACCGAGGATGCGCGCAACGGCGCCGAGGCGCTCGAACTGTTCGCGCAGCACCGGCCCGACATCGTGTTCCTGGACATCCACATGCCCGGACCGGACGGCATCGAGGTCGCGCGCCGGCTGGGCCGCCGCGCCCAACTGGTGTTCGTCACCGCCTACGAACAGTATGCCGTGCAGGCATTCCGGCAGGGTGCTGTCGACTATCTCGTCAAGCCGGTCGACCGCGATCGGCTGGCCGATACGGTGGAACGCCTGCAGCGCCAGCTGGCCCTGCCGTTCCAGGCCAACGACGCCCTGGAGGCCGTGCTCGACCGCCTTGCCGGCAGCCTGGGCCAGCGCCTGCAGCCGCCTGCCGAATGGCTGCAATGGATCAAGGCATCGGTCGGCAACAGCCTGCGCCTGATCCCCGTGGAGCAGGTGCACTTCCTGCGGGCCGATGACAAGTACACGCGCGTCGTCTGGGACGGCGGCGAAGCCCTGATCCGCAAGGGGATCCGCGAACTGGCGGAACAGCTGGATCCGGGACGCTTCGTGCAGACGCACCGTTCGGTGATCGTCAACCTGGCGTGTGTCAGCGAAGTCGTGCGGGGCGTCAACGAGACGGCAGACCTGCACGTGCGCGGCAGCGCGGAGGTGCTGCCGGTCAGCCGTAACTACCTGTACCACTTCCGCCAGATGTAGGCGCGGTGGCCCTCGTCAGGCGCCGCGCCCGCGCATCGCCCGCTCGATCTTCTGGTCGGTCTTGAACTGGCTCAGCGCATAGACCGCCCAGATCGTGGCCGGCACCCAGCCGATCAGGGTCACTTGCAGGATCAGGCACACGATGCCGGCGAGCGGACGGCCGATGGTGAAGAAGGTCAGCCAGGGCAGGATCAGGGCAATGATGAGTCGCATCGGTGGTCGGCTTTCGGTGGTGCGGGCCGGAAAGGCGCCGCTTTGTTTGCATTGTGGAAAATATAATACGAAGCATTCTGTCCTGGCGAGCAATCCCTGCATGCGGGTGCCACACCGACGTAAAACCACGGGTTTCTCCTCGAATTCATCGCTATTCGCGCATATTCATCTTCCAAGTCTTGCAAGAATAACCAAGAATGCAGCTTTCCCCATGACATTCAAGGAAGGTTGCGATGAATTTCGGCGAACGACTCAGGCAGGCCAGGACCGATAAAGGGCTGACCCAGCCGCAGCTGGCGCAGGCGGCGGGCATCGAGCAGTCCTACCTGTCCAAGCTGGAAAACGATAAATCGGTGCCCTCGGCGGAGATGTTATCGACCATCCTGGCCGGACTCGGGATGGACGAGGCGACCTTCCTGAAGGAACTGGACGAGGACGTGCTGACCACCACGCTGCGCCACATCCCGGCCGTTGCACGGTTCAGCGGCGGCGTGGCGGCGGCGCGGGCCGGCGATACCAGGCGCTGGCTGTACGGCTCGGCGCTGGCCTGGATCGCCGGCTTCGCGCTGATGCTGGCGGCAAACGACGGCATCTTCTTTTCGAACAAGCTGTATCGCTACCAGTCGCCCGGCGTCGTCCGTCCGGGCGAGGCGGACAACATCTTCGACAAGTACCGGGAAATCCTGGCCAACCGGATGCTGGCCAAGGCCATCACCCCGGAGCAATCGGCGCAGGAGCTCGCGGCCTTCCAGTCGCAGCGTGACCGGCCGGCGGTCGTGGAATGGCCGGCGAGCCGCGGCACGACCTATGTCGACACCGTCGAGGGCGGTCATCGGCGCTTCGAGCTGGTGCATACCGAATTCCAGCAGGCGCCCGGCAATTGCATCCTGCAATACCTGGGCGCGATCGCGCTGTTTTCCGGCTTCGTCGGGCTGTTCATCGAATGGCGGCTGCGCCGCCTGCAATCCAGGCGTCGTTAACTATTCCGAAGGAAACCCATGTCCCGACTCCGCACCTTCTGCGCCGGCGCCACCACGATGGCCGCCGCGCTCGCCGCCATCGTCGTCCTGACCGGCGCCGCCGCTCCGGCACGCCACGCGACCTTCGACGAAATCACCGTCGGCCGCATCGACATCGTCGAACCGGACGGCACCAAACGTATCATCCTGTCCAGCAAGGCCCGTTTCCCGGGCGACTTCCTGGAGGGCAAGGAAAGGCCGCGTCCCGACCGCGACGCCTTCGCCGGCATGTTGTTCATCAACGAGGAGGGCACGGAGAATGGCGGCCTGATCCAGAAAGGCAGCATCGGCGCCGACGGCAAGATCGCATCCGGCCTGTCGCTGACCTTCGACCGCTTCCGCCAGGACCAGGCGCTCCAGCTGATCAACCACGACGGCGCCGCCTACCAGATGACCGGCATCGGCATCAACGACGTGCCGCATTTTGCGACCACATCGATGGACGACATGCGCCGTTTCGGCGAGGAACGCCGCGCGCTGCCGGAAGCCGCGCGGAACGCGTACTGGAACAGGCTGGCCGAGGCCGGGCGCCTGAGCCAGAACCGCATCTGGCTCGGCAATACCGGCGACAAGGGCTCGGCCCTGCAATTGAAGGATGCACGCGGGCGCACCCGCATGATGCTGCTGGTGGCGGCGGACGGCAAGGCGGAAATCCGCATGCTGGACGAGCAGGGCAGGGTCAGCAAGTCGATCACGCCGACCTCGAAGGAGTGAGCGGCGCCTACTGCCGGGCGCGCAGCAGGTCGGCGATCTCGCCCAGCCTGGCGTCGATCGACCGCAGTACGGCGAGCTGCGCGTCGTCCTCCTGGCGCCGCGGCGCATCGCGCAGGGCGTCGCGCGCCTGCAGGATGCGTGCGCGGAACGCCTGGGCGTCGACGATGCCGGTGAGGTGCATGTCGGCGGCCTGGCCGGCGCTGTGGCCGGCCGTCTCGAACTTGAGGGTGCTCAGGTTGAAGTGGCGCAGGATCGGTCCTTCGATGAAGGTCACGTCCTGGATGTTCTCGAGCGGGATCGTCTTTTCGGTGGTGACCAGGATGCCTTTGCGGAAGCGCAGGTGACGCTCGCCCAGCTGGCATTCGAGCCGGTCGAAGTAATGCTGCGCCCACCAGCGGCCCAGGCCCAGGAACCAGGCCACGGCGAGCGGGATGCCGACGATGGTGAACACCATCGTGACGCCGATCTTCATGACCAGGAAGGGCTTGATCAGCGGGTTGAAGCGGGCGCGCAGGGGGATGGGATCGGGGAGCATGGTGCTGGCATCGTCGAGAATTTCTCAAGTGTATTCCAGTGATGCCGCCCTGGCCAGTGCGGGTATGTGATGTGGCATCCTGTCCGTTTCCGAATCATCGAGAACCCCTGGCGATGTCTGTTCGTGGTCAATTCACGTTTCCGCTCCTGATGGCGATTGCCGCCCTGGGAGCGGCCATGTCGGCCTTCTCCGCGCGGTGATTTTGTGCGCGTTTTCGACCCCATCGGATGCGCTAGACTTGTCTCCCCCGAAACATGGAAGACCGAATGGCATCGAGACTCGAACGGCAATGGTGGTTCATCGCGCCGACCAGCGCGCTGGCGGCGCTGGTCACCACTTTCGTGATGGACCAGGCGGCGATCGCGCATCCCTACAATGCCGCGCAATGGGTGCTGTATGTCCTGTGCTTTACCGGCGTGCAGCGCGCCGCGTCCCTGCTCGGGTGGCTGCTCGTGCTGGCGCTGGCGCCGTCGAACAAGCTGCTGGAACGCATCAGGTAGCCGGGGCGCCCGCTATCGCGCCTGCCCGGCCGCTTCCGGCCGGATCCCCGGCAGGTAGTAGTCCAGCGCCTTGCGCACGAGCGGCGCGGCGTTGGCGCCGCCCGAGCCCCTGTTCTCGACCACGATGGCGATCGCGATGCGCGGCCTCTCGGCCGGGGCGAAGGCCGTGAGCTTTTCCGGTCGCTGTCCATCATGTCGGGATTCACGCAATCTTGCCAATAGTAAATTCTGGATGATCGCGATGGCATCGTCGCGATGACAGAAAATTTTAATATTTACATTGAAATGAAAGCGTGTTTCAGCGACGGAAACGCACGTCGTCCTGCACCACCGGCGCATCGGCGCGCGCCTTTTCCTGCTTGCTCTTCTTCGGCTTCTTGGGTTTCTTGACGACCTGGCCGCCGGCGTTCGTCTGCGGCACGCGGTGCTCGGCCGCGAAGCCGGCCTCTTCCTCGCGCTGCAGCACCTGACCGGTCAAGGCCTCGATCGCGGCCAGCAACTGCACCTCGTCGGCGCACACCAGCGAGACCGCCTCGCCCGAGGCGCCGGCGCGGCCGGTGCGGCCGGTGCGGTGGACGTAGTCCTCGGCCACGATCGGCAGGTCGACGTTGACGACGACCGGCAATTCATCGATGTCGAGGCCGCGCGCCGCGACATCGGTCGCCACCAGGATGCGGACCCCGCCGGCCTTGAAGCGCTCGAGCGCGCGCAGGCGCGCCGGCTGCGGCTTGTCGCCGTGGATCGAGTCGGCAGCCAGGCCCTTCGACTCGAGCAGGCCGACCAGCTCGTCGACGCCCTTGCGGGTCTTGACGAAGGCCAGCACCTGGCCCCAGCCGTGGCGTGCGAGCAGGTGCAGGAACAGTTCCGGCTTGCGCTTCTTGTCGACCGGGACGACCCACTGGCGGATCGCGCGCACCGTCGTGTTGCGCGGCGACGCCTCGATGTTGACCGGCTCGTGCAGCAGCCTGCCGGCCAGCGCGCGGATCGGATCGGAGAAGGTGGCGGAAAACAGCAAGGTCTGGCGCCGCCGCGGCAGCAGCGCCATCAGCTTGTCGAGGTCGCGCGAAAAGCCGAGGTCGAGCATGCGGTCGGCCTCGTCCAGCACCAGCGCCTGCACCTGGTCGAAGCGCACGGCGTTCTGGCGCTGCAGGTCGAGCAGGCGGCCGGGTGTGGCCACCATCAGGTCGACGCCCTTGCGCAGGCGCATCATCTGCGGGTTGATGCTGACGCCGCCATAGGCGACCATCGTGCGCAGCGGCAGCCCGCCGCCATAGGTGCGCACGCTTTCGTGGACCTGCTCGGCCAGTTCGCGCGTCGGCACCAGCACGAGGGCGCGCACGCTGTTGCTGGCGACCTGGACGCCGTCCATGACGAGGCGCTGCAGCAGCGGCAGGGCGAAGCCGGCGGTCTTGCCGGTGCCGGTCTGGGCGGCGGCCATCACGTCGCGTCCCGCGAGGACGGCCGGGATCGCCTGGGCCTGGACGGCGGTGGGCGTGTGGTACTTGAGCGAGGCGAGGGTGCGCGTGATCTGGTCGATCAGGCCGAGCGAGGCAAACGACATGTGTGAGGAATACTGTGCAAAAGGCGACAGTGTACCGCGCCGCGCGCCGGGCGTGCCAGGCGCGTGTGGAAGAGGGCGGCCCGGCTCAGGCCGCCTGCACGGCGATGGCGGCGGTGGCGGCAGGGCCGGCAGTGGCGGCAGCGCCCGGGCCGACCGTCGGCTTGACCGGTTCGCGCCGGTCCTGGCAGGCCGCCAGCAGCAGGCAGGCTGCCGCCAGCACGCTCCAGCGCAGGGGTTGCAGGCGCAGGGGAAGCTTGTTCATGATTGATACCTCCTGTGCAGGCATCGTAGCCGAACGGCTGCGGCGGCGGCGCGCCGCAGCGCACCGTGTCGCCTGGTGCGGCGTCAGAACGCGTAGCTGACGCTGGCGCGCAGGACCGGGAACACCTTCAGGTTGTCGAAGTCGTCCTGCAGCTTGAGGCGCTCGACCTCGATGTCCTTGAGCAGGGTGGCGCAGGCCGTGGTGCCCAGCGAGCAGCTCCAGCTGGTCAGCTTGACGTTCGGATTGCCCATGTAGAACACGCCGAGGTCGCCGGTGAAGCTCCAGCCGCGGCCGTTCCGGGCGCCGGCCAGCGGGTTGCCCCAGCCGATGCCGATGTACGGGGCCGCCTTGCGGTAGTCGACGGTGCCGTTCAGGCCGCCGATGTTCGCTGCGGTGTAGCCGGTGTTGTTCAGGGCGAAGGTGCCGTTGGCGTTCGGCTTGGCATGGGCGTCCAGGCGGTTGCCGTTGTAGATCACGCCGCCGGTCAGGTGGAAGCTGCTGCCTTCGCGCAGGTACCAGTCGAACAGGATGTCGACCGTCTGCAGCTTGCCCTGGACGTCGTAGGCGATGCTGCCCGAGGTCTTGCTGAAATCGTGCTTGAAGCCGTTGATGCCGAAGCGGCCGTTCAGGTAGGTCTCCATCGGCACCACGAGGTGGGCGCCCACGCCGGTCGTGCCGAGATCCGCGGTAATACCGACCTGGGCGCTGGCGCCGGCCGACAACAGGAGCGCGGCACCCGCCAGCGCGATTTGTTTTGCAAACATTGTTGTTCTCGAAGGGGAAAGCGGCGATTGTAGCCGTCGCCGTTTGCCGCCGCCCAGTATGGGATGATGATCTGTTGCTTTCTTGCACTCACGAAGTCGGCTTCACCATGTCAGCCGGCGCGCGACCACGCCTTGGCCTGCGCTTCGTCCGCCGCCGCGGCCTCCGGCCTGGCCGGGCCGGCGCGCGATCCGATGACGGCGTTGAAGGCGCGCGGCGCCACCCGCATCGCGCCATGGTAGACGGCGACCAGGATGCCGATCGTCAATACCGGACCGAGGAACCAGAACGCCTCGTAGGGAATGGGCACGGTGCGGCGCAGGCCCATCCAGCCCCAGTACAGCAGTTCCTGCAGCGGGGCGTGGGCGACGAACACGAAGAAGCTGTACTTGCTCATGCGCAGCGCCTGTCCCCACAGCGCGCTGCCGCGCAGCAGCGACACGGCCGGCCAGATCAGGAAGGGTGCCGTGTAGACGAGGAAGGTGTTGTCGTCGATGCGCAGCACGGGCAGCGCCGCGCACAGCAGCGCCAGCAGGATGGCCGCCGGCACGGCCCAGCGGTCGGCGGCCAGCAGGTCGCGCTGGGACAGCGCCAGCCAGCCGCCGATGTAGAACATGACGGCGCTGCTGTCGCGCCGGACCAGCCAGCCGTCCAGCCCGCAGCCGAACAGCAGCGCCACCGCCAGCAGGCCCACCAGTGGACGGCGCCGCAGGAACCAGCCGAACAGCGGGGCGAGGGCGATCAGCACCAGCAGGT
Source organism: Massilia sp. (assembly GCA_031995805.1). Classification (GTDB taxonomy): domain Bacteria; phylum Pseudomonadota; class Gammaproteobacteria; order Burkholderiales; family Burkholderiaceae_D; genus Telluria. The sequence goes on along the minus strand of DAMAFT010000036.1, from coordinate 2,501 downwards.
CGCGCAGGAAGTACAACGGGTAGTTGAAGGGGACGGCCTTGATGCCGAACAGGGCGTTGATCCAGTCGCGCGGCGCGACGCCGGCCAGGTTGCGCATGAACACGACGTCGAAGCGGGCCTGGACGGCCGCCGCGGCCAGCGCCAGCGCCACGTTGAAGACCAGGAAGGGGATGGCGATCGTGCGCGCCTTCTTGCGGTACAGCTTGCCCGGCACGAGGTCGAGGCCGGCGCGGTACAGCAGGAAGCCGGCGATCAGGGTCAGCATGGGCACGGTGCCGCGGAACAGGCCCAGCTGGAAAAAGCCGGAAAAATAATCGAACCAGCCGTGGCCGAGGCGGCTGGCCTGGTCGACCTGGCCGGGCACGTGCAGGAACACCACGCCGAAGATCAGCAGCGGGCGCAGCACGGCGATGCGGTTGGCGGTTTCCCTGTCGATGTTCATCGTGCCGATGGTAGCGCCTGCCTGCATAACGGCCGCGCACGCTACCGGGCGGACACGGCCGATATGCCGCGGCAACGGCCGCAGCCGTATCGGTAACAGGATTGCCGACAATGTAAGGATGTGTTGCAACGAACCGAACTGCAATATTCCATGCGATAAACTCGCCACATCTCAGTTTTCATCCAGGGGCAACCATGAAATCCATCGTCCTCGGTCTCGCGCTGTGCGTGTCCGCCTTCCCGGCGCTGGCCCAGACCAACGTCAGCGTCAGCATCGGCCAGCCCGGCTTCTATGGCCGCATCGACGTCGGCGACTTCGCGCCGCGGCCGGTGCTGTACGGGCCGCGCCCGGTAATCATCGCGCCGGGACCGCACTACGTCGCCGAACCCGTCTACCTGCGCGTGCCGGTCGACCACCGCCGCCACTGGTCCCGCTACTGCGGGCGCTACGGCGCCTGTGGCCGCCCGGTGCTGTTCGTGCGCGACGACTGGTACCGCAATACCTACGTGCCGCGCTGGCGCGAGCACTACCACGGCCGTCCGGTGCGCGTGGTCGAGCGCGTCGAATACCGCGACCATGGTCCGCGTCCGCACCACGACCGCGGCCGCCACGAAGGCTGGGACCGTGGCCACGGCCACGGCGGCCCGCGCCACGACGGCGGTCCGCACCATGGGGGCGGCCCGGGCCGTGGAGACGGGCCCGGCCACGGCCATGGCCACGGCCGCTGACGACGCCGGCGGCATGGCGGCGCCAGCCGTTTTCGGCGCCGCGTAGTACACTGCCTGCAACGGTTCCGCTGGCGCATCCGTGCCCGGGACGCGCCTGATGCGGGAGGAAGATTTGCAGAGCGAGATCGTGATCGTGGGTGGTGGCGCGGGCGGCCTGGAGCTGGCCTGCAAGCTGGGACGCAAGCTCGGGCCCGGCAAGGTGATGCTGGTGGACAGCCGGCTGTACCACGTCTGGAAGCCGTCGCTGCACGAGGTGGCGGCGGGCACGCTGGACATCCACCAGGAGGGCCTGTCCTACCAGATGCTGGCCCACGATCGCGGCTTCACGTTCGTCTACGGCGCCATGACGGGACTCGACGCCGCGGCGAAGACGCTGACGGTCGGCGCCGTGACGGCGCCCGCCGACGGCGAGGAAGTGCTGCCCGAGCGGCGCATCGGCTACCGCTCGCTAGTGATCGCGGTGGGCAGCACCTCGAACTACTTCGGCGTGCCGGGCGCGCGCGAGCACACCATTTCCCTGAACGCCACCGAGGACGCCGAGCGCTTCCGCCTGCGCCTGCTGCGCCTGCTCGCGCAGGCCGAGCGCAACAAGGAAGAAGGCAAGGGCGGCGCGGCCGGCGGCCTGGACATCGTCATCATCGGCGGCGGCGCCACCGGCGTCGAGCTGGCGGCGGAGCTGCGCGAAGCATCCGGCGCCTATGCCGCCTACGGCTAACCGCCTGCAGGTGCAGCGCGACGTCCGCATCACCCTGCTGGAGGGCGCGCCGCGCATCCTGGCGCCGCTGCCCGAGCGCGTCTCCGCCGCGGCCGCGCGCCTGCTCGAGCAGCGCGCGATCAAGGTGGTGGCCGACTGCCGCGTGAACGGCATCGCCGCCGACCACGTCAGCGATAACAAGGGCAACGTCTATCCGTCCGACCTGTGCGTGTGGGCGGCCGGCATCCGCGCGCCGGAATTCCTCGCCACGCTCGGCCTGCCGACCACCAAGGGCGGCCAGCTCGAGGTCGACGCCCACCTGCGCGTGAACGGCGCGTCCGACGTGTACGCGCTGGGCGACTGCGCCGCCTGCACCGACGGCGACGGCAAGCCGGTCCCGCCGCGCGCCCAGGCCGCGCACCAGCAGGCCGACTACCTGCTGAAGGGCTTCATGAACCTGGCCGCGGGCCACCCGCCGCCCAAGCACCCCTACGTATACCGCGACTACGGCTCGCTGGTGTCGATCGGCCACCAGACGACGGTCGGCAGCCTGATGGGCTCGCTGCGCGGGGCGAGCTGGTTCGTCGAGGGGATGATGGCGCGCTTGTTCTACCTGAGCCTGCACCTGCTGCACCAC
>DAMAFT010000035.1:0-13768 GCA_031995805.1 Massilia sp. | reverse complement strand
GGTGCCGATGATGGGCCACCACCCGTCGATCAACATGCGCGTGTTCGAGGACGAGAACGTCGGCCTGGCCTACGGCATGGGCCTGACCGCCGAGAAGGTCGCCGCGCAGTGGAAGGTCTCGCGCGAAGACCAGGACGCCTTCGGCCTCGAATCGCACCGCAAGGCGATCGCCGCGCAGCAGGCGGGGCACTTCAAGGACGAGATCACCCCGGTCGAAGCCGTCACCCGCACGCCGAACCCGGCCACCGGCGAGATCGACGTGAAGCGCCGCCTGGTCGAGCAGGACGAAGGCCCGCGCGCCGACGCCAGCCTGGAATCGATGGCCAAGCTCAAGCCCGTGTTCGCCGCCAAGGGCAGCGTCACCGCCGCCACCTCGTCGCAGATGTCGGACGGCGCCGGCGCGCTGCTGGTCGTCAGCGAGAAGATCCTGAAGGAACACAACCTGACCCCGCTGGCCAAGTTCTCCTCGTTCGCCGTGCGTGGCGTGCCGCCGGAGATCATGGGCATCGGCCCGAAGGTCGCGATTCCCGCCGCCCTGGCCGCCGCCGGCATCACCCAGGACCAGCTGGACTGGATCGAGCTGAACGAAGCCTTCGCCGCCCAGGCGCTGGCCGTGATCCGCGACCTGGACCTGGACACGTCGAAAGTCAACCCGCTGGGCGGCGCGATCGCCCTGGGCCACCCGCTGGGCGCGACCGGCGCCATCCGCGCCGCGACCGTCGTGCACGCCCTGCGCCGCAACAACCTGAAGTACGGCATGGTGACCATGTGCGTCGGCGCCGGCATGGGCGCGGCGGGCATCATCGAGCGCGTGTAAGTTTCGGGTAGTACGGCAGGAAAAGGCGCTGCGGGTCCGACCCCCAGCGCCTTTTTTCTACGTTGTCCTCAACCCGTCATCCCCGCACAGGCGGGGATCCACGTCGAGCGTCCGAAGACGCGACAGCCCCTTGCAAGAACCCATAGCGGAGCACGAACCATGGAAATCCTGACCACCACATCCGACGGCATCCTGACCATCGAATTCAACCGCCCCGAGCGCAAGAACGCCATCACCGGCGCCATGTACACGACGATGGCGAACGCCCTGCGCGACGCCGAGGGCGACGGCGCCGTGCGCGCCATCCTCATCACGGGCAAGCCCGAGATCTTCACCGCCGGCAACGACCTCGACGATTTCCTGAACAACACCGGCGCCGGTTCGATGACGGAAGACCGCCCGGTGTTCCAGTTCATGCGCGCCCTGGAAGGCTGTACCAAGCCGGTGGTCGCCGCCGTGGCCGGCATGGCCGTGGGCATCGGCACCACGCTGCTGATGCATTGCGACCTCGTCTACGCGGCCGACAATGCGAAATTCTCGATGCCGTTCGCGCAACTGGGCCTGTGCCCGGAATTCGCCTCGTCGCTGCTGGTGGCGCAGGCCGCGGGCTACACGCGCGCCGCCGAGAAGCTGATGCTGGGCGAAGCCTTCCCGGCCCAGGAAGCGTTCGAGATGGGCATCGTGGCCAGGGTATTGCCGGCCGCCGAGCTGCTGCCGTTCGCGCAGGGCCAGGCCGCCAAGCTGGTGAAGCTGCCGGCCGCCTCGCTGCGCACGACCAAGGCGCTGATGAAGCGCCCGCGCGCCGCGCTGGTCGCGGACACCATCGCGGTGGAAAACGAGCGCTTCAGCGCCATGCTGACCGGCGCCGAGGCCAAGGAAGCGTTCACGGCGTTCTTCGAGAAGCGCAAGCCGGACTTCAGCAGGTTCGACTGATTCCCGGGCCAGCCGGGCCTGCCGCGCAGCCGGTGCGGGCGCTGCCAGCCGGCCCGGCCGGGGATGTCCACGAAGTGGATACGCAGTGCCGCGATGCCCGGGCTCGTCATGCCGGTGAGCGTCCGCGCCTCAGTCCTCGAACGCGTCGATCGGGCGGTTGCGCACGAGGCTCCAGCCCGCCGGGGCGGGGACGGCCGCTTTCGCGCCGTCGCGCTGCGCGGCATCAGTCCAGAGGATTTCCGTGAAGTGCAGCTTGAACTGCTCCGTCGGCAGGCCGTCCGGCGTCGCCTGCAGCTGGATGTCGCTGACGAGCGCATCGCGCAGCGCGTCCGTCATGACGATGTCCTCGGTGTCGCCGGCGGTGCGGCAGAGGCGGATCCTGGTCGGTTGCGGCGCGCCCTTGCCGAGCGGCTTGGCACGCAGGCAGTACGCGTACAATGTGACCGACATGCCATCGACGTACTTGACGCAGGTGAGCTCGGTAATGACCGGGCGCCCCGACGTACGGGCGGAATTGCTCACGTCGGTCGTGACCTGTTGCTTCATGCCCTGGTGCAGCGATACCAGTTCGATGCACGGGCCGACCGCCAGGCCGTCGGCCAGCGTGCGGCTGCGGTCGTCCGCGGCGCCGACGACGTCCGGGTCGCCGGGTTCCAGCAGGATGAAATTCATGACGCCTCCTCGATCAGTGAGCCGATGTCGTACATCAGCATATCAGGAGACGATGCGCACCTGGCGATGCCGATGCGCAGACAAGATCATCCGTTCAGCACGCAGGGCATGGCATCCCTGCCGTGTGTCGTTACCGGGAAGGGATGCGCTACAGTGGCATCCTGGATACAGGAGGACACATGGAATACGAGATCAAGCTGGCCGTCGATGCCGCCAGCGCCGCCCGGATCAAGAAATCCCCGGCGTTGCGCGCCAACGCGGTGTCCAAGCCGCACGACGAGGAACACGTCGACCGCTATTTCGACACCGGCGCGCTCGACCTCTGGAAGCACGGCTATGCGCTGCGCGTGCGCAGCGCCGGCGCGCGCCACGTGCAGACGCTCAAGGGCGGCGGCAGCGCGCTGGCCGGCATGCACCAGCGCACCGAGCTGGAGGCGGAGGTCGCCACCGAAGCGCCCGACCTCGCCCTGTTCGTCAAGCAGCTGGACGAAGCCCTGCCCGAGCTGGCGCGCCGCACCGGCGGCCTGCACCTGGCGGAAGAGCCGGTATTCGTGAACCGCACCAGGCGCACCAGCTGGATGCTGGCGCTGCCGGACGGCACCCACGTCGAGGTCGCGCTCGACGTCGGCGAGCTGCAGCATGGCGACAGGACGGCGCAGGTGCGCGAACTGGAACTCGAGGTCAAGGACGGCGATCCGGCGCGCCTGTACGAACTGGCGCAGCAGGTGCACCAGGCGATCCCGGTGCGCATCGAGAACGTCAGCAAGGCCGAGCGCGGCTATGCGCTGGCGAGCGAGGACAAGCCGCGCGCCGTCAAGGCCGCGCCGGTCGTCCTCAAGCGCAAGGCCAGCCTGGGCGACGCGCTCGGTGCGATCGTCGCCAATTGCCTGCAGCAGATGCAGGCCAACGTGCCGGCGGTGCAGGCGGGCGGCGTCGAGGGCCTGCACCAGATGCGCGTCGGCCTGCGGCGCCTGCGCGCGGCGCTGGCGATGGCGCGCGGCATGGTCCAGCTGCCCGAGCCGCTGGCCGGCGACATCGAGTGGCTGGCGGGAGAGCTCGGCGATGCGCGCAACTGGGACGTGTTCCTCGATGCCGTGCTGCCGTCGCTGCCGCTGGCGCCAGAGCACGCGCCGGCGCTGGCGCGCGTGGAGGCCGCCGCGCGCGAGGAAGCGGAGCGCCATCGCGCCAGGGTGCGCTCGGCGATCGCCAGCCCGCGCTACACCGGCCTGATGCTGGGCCTGGGCGGCTGGATCGCCGCCAGGGGCTGGCGGCAGGCGGGGGTGCCGCAGGACGCCGGCCTGCCGCCGGATCCGCTGGCGCAGAAGGTGCGCAAGGCGGCGCCGCAACTCGTGCAGCATGCGTCCGCGCGCGTGCGCAAGCGCGCCCGCACCTATGACCTGGCGCAGCCGGAAAGCCTGCACAAGGTGCGCATCGCGGCCAAGAAGGAGCGCTATGCGCGCGAGTTCTTCGCCGCGCTGGAACCCGGCAAGCGCGCGCGGCGCCGCCACGACCTGCTGGCCGGCATGCAGGACGAGCTGGGCGAGATCAACGATGCCTTCGTGGCGCGCGAACTGGTGGCGCAGTTGCGCGAACGCGTGCCGCAGGAAGCCGGGCTGCTGGGCTTCATCGACGGCGCGCTGGCGATGCGGGCGCTGGATGCCGTGCCGCAGGCGGGCCGGCACGTCAAGCGCAGGCTGCGCGCCAGGGCCGCGTGCTGATGATGCGTGGTGGAATTGGTGCCGGTATGTTTCCCGACCGCCGGCGCCGGTAGGGCGGAAGATCCGCCTTTGCTCTTTTCCCCAGGAGCGAGGCGTATTCTGACGCGCGAATGTGACATCCGTTTGACCGCAATGTGACAAGCGTGCGATGCCGGCACATTGCCCGTGTCAGGGTGCCCCGGCGGCCCGCGCCGGCGTCGTCCCTGCGCCGGACGGCTGCAGGCGGGCGCGCCACTTGCCCAGCAGGCCGGTCAGCGTCGGCGCGCGCTGGCCTTCCGGCACGAGCAGGGCGACGGCGGCCTGCAGGGCCTTGTCGTCGCGGGTGCCGAAGGTGCGCGTCGATTCGACCGGGCTGCGCAATGCGGTCTTCGCGGCGGCTGCGGTCGATGCGGCCGACGTCGCCGCCGATGCCGCCGATGCCGCCGGCGCGTCCGTGGTGGCGGGCAGGTGCCGGGCCAGGTCGGCTTCGCGCAGCAGCAATCCCTCGTCGGCTGCCCGGGATGCGACCACGATGTCGGGCGTCACGCCGTGCGCCTGGATCTCGTGGCCGTCCGGCGTGAAGTAGCGCGCCACGGTGAACTTGATGCCGTCGTCCGCGCCCAGCGGGATCACCGACTGGATCGAACCCTTGCCGAAGGTCTGCGTGCCGATCACGGTGGCGCGGCCATGGTCCTGCAGGGCGCCGGCGACCAGTTCCGCGGACGAGGCCGAGGCGCCGTTGACCAGCACGGCGAGCGGCACGGTGCGCGTCCAGGCCGGCAGGCCGGCCAGCACATCGGCCTCCTGCGGCGCGCGGTAGTAACGCTGGTCGACGGTGACGGTGGCGGTGCCGCCGCCCGCGCGCCCCCGTGCCGTGAACACCACGCTGCCGGGCGGCAGGAAGGCGCCGGCGACGGCGACCGCGGCCGGCACCAGGCCGCCCGGATCGTTGCGCAGGTCGAGCACCACGGCGCGCGGCGGCGCCTTGCCGTCCAGGTGCGCGAGGGCCGCGGCCAGGTCGGCGCCGGTGGCGCCGCCGAATTCGGAGATGCGGATCCAGGCCAGCCCGGGCGCCGCCATGCGCGTGCGCACGGTCGTATCGTGCAGCGCCGCGCGCGCGATGCGCAGCAGGCGCTGCTTGCCGCCATGGTCGACGCCCACCGTCACCGTGCTGCCGGGCGCGCCGCGCATGCGCCGCGCCACGTCCTCGTTGGCCTGGCCGGCGGTGGCGACGCCGTCGACCGAGGCGATGATGTCGCCGCCCACGATCCCGGCGCGCTCGGCCGGCGAATCCTCGCTCACGGCCACCACGCGCAGCCGGTCGCGGTCGTTCTCGACCTCGATGCCGATGCCGACGTATTCGCCGGCATCCTCGCGCCGCATGTCGCGCATCGCCTCCTTGTCAAGGTAGCTCGAATGCGGGTCGAGCGAGGCGAGCATGCCGGACAGCGCGCCTTCGAACAGCGCCTCGTCGTCGGTCTGGCCCACGTAGTTGTGCTTGATCAGGGCGTAGGCCGCCAGCAGCTTCTCGACCTGCGCGTCGGGCAGTTCGATCGGCGCCGGGCGCGCCTGCGCCTGCGCTGCGGCTGCGGCTGCGTCGGCGGCATGGGCGCCGGGCAGGCAGGCCAGCGCCAGGGCGGCCGTTGTCGCGGCGGCGGCCGCGCGTCGTTGCATGTTCCAGGTCATGGCGATCCTTTCGTTCGTGTCGGAACGATTGTGGCGCGCGCTCCTGTTAACCGGCGTAGAGCGTCGTAAATCCATGTAAAGGAATGGCGCGATTGCGTGACAGGATGTCATTGGCGGGATGGCCGGCGACGGTATTGACGGCGATTTTCTCTTTGCCATCTGGAAAAAAACTCCGATAATCGATCCTTTGCGGCCCGCTCGGCCACGACAGGGAGATGCCAGTGCAAGACCACGACCAGGACCGATTCCAGAATCCAGACAGCGACCAGCCCGCGAGCCCGTCGCGCCGCCGCATCTTCCAGGCCGCCGCCGCGGTGGGCCTGGCGAGCGGCGCGGCGCAGGCCGCCGACAAGGCGCCCGCGAAGGCCGCGCCGAAGCCGGCCGCCGGTTCGCTCGACGCCAAGCTCAAGGCCCATGTCAAGAACGTGGTCGTGATCTATCTCGAAAACCGCAGCTTCAACAACCTGTTCGCCGACTTCCCCGGCCTGGCCCAGCCGCTGTCGGCCGTGCCGGCCGAGGCCGCCGTGCAGAAGGACCGCGACGGCACGCCGCTGGCGGAACTGCCGAAGATCTGGGGCGGCATGGTGCCGGCGCGCCAGAACCTGGGCGGCAAGGATTACGCGATCAAGGAAGACGACATCCAGCACCTGCCGAACGCGCCGTTCAAGCTGGCCGATGCCGAGGGCAAGCCGCTGCCCGAAGGAATCATCACGCGCGACCTGGTGCACGCCTTCTATCACAACCAGATGCAGATCAACGGCGGCAAGAACGATGGCTTCGTCGCCTGGGGCGACAGCGGCGCGCTGGTGATGGGGCACTACGGCGAGACGGCGAAGAACCTGGGCCTGTGGCAGATCGCGCGCGAATACACGCTGTGCGACAACTTCTTCATGGCGGCCTTCGGCGGCTCCTACCTGAACCACCAGTTCCTGATCAGCGGCCGCGTGCCGGAATACTTCGATGCGGCCCGGACCCCGGCCAAGCGCAAGATCGCCGTGACGGAAGACGGTCCGCAGGGCACGCGCCTGGCGCTGGCGCCGGACTCGCCGAAGTCGGCGCTTGAGGGCAAGCCGAAATTCGTCAACAACGGCGCGATCACGCCGGACGGCTATGCGGTCAACACGATGGCGCCGCCGTACCAGCCGAGCTGGGTGCGCCCGGCGCCGGGCGGCGATGCGCAGGCGGCCGATCCGCAGGATCCGTCGACCCTGCCGCCGCAGACCTACGACACCATCGGCGACCTGCTGAGCCGCAAGGGTGTCGACTGGGCCTGGTACGGCGGCGCCTGGCAGGCGGCGCTGGACGGGCGCGGCGAAGGCGCGCGCCCGAACTTCCAGTTCCACCACCAGCCGTTCAACTACTTCCGGCAGTTCGCGCCCGGCACCGAGGCGCGCCGGCAGCACCTGCGCGACGGCGGCCTGGGCGACAGCCCGATCTCGAACAAGTTCATCGCCGACGCCGTCGCCGGCAAGCTGCCGGCCGTGGCGTTCTACAAGCCGCAGGGCAACCTGAACCTGCACGCGGGCTATTCCGACGTCGAATCGGGCGACGCCCACGTCGCCAACGTGATCGAGCACCTGAAGAAGTCGCCGCAGTGGAAGGACATGGTCGTCGTCATCACCTTCGACGAGAACGGCGGCTGGTGGGACCACGTGGCGCCGCCCAAGGGCGACCGCTGGGGCCCGGGCTCGCGCATCCCGGCGATCGTCGTGTCGCCGCACGCGAAGAAGGGCGCCGTCGACCACAATTTCTACGACACCACGTCGATCATGCGCTTCATCACGCGCCTGCACGGCCTGCCGCTGCTGGACAGCCTGGCCGCGCGCGACGCCGCGTTCGCGCAGCGCGGCGCGCGCGGGCCGGGCGACCTGACGGGGGCGTTGAGCTTCCGCTGATCCTTGCCTGCCGGGACCGTGGTCCCGCCGGAACGACGGCCCTGCGGGGCCGTTTTTTCATGGCAGTTCGGTTTCCTGAACAGGAAAATTTCCTTTTGGCTAACGTGCGCTATGTCCCGGAACGCAGCGATACACTGACCAGCGTCGTTGTCAATTAACTACCAGATCGGCGCAGCGGCCACGGCCGGGCGCCGGCGACCCCTCATAGACCAGGAGAACGAGATGCACAAGAATAAGACCTTGAAATCCCTGCTGGCCGTTTCGGCCTTCGCCGCCATGTTCGCCGCCGTCGGCGTGCAGGCCCAGGTATCGACCGGTTCCAGCCCGAGCCAGACCGGTACCTCGAGCACCCATCCGAACATGGCCGGCAAGACCACCAAGGACGGCACCCTCGACAACACCAACAGCACCGGCATGGAAAACCGCGTGAACCAGGTCGGCGACAAGGGCGCCATGGGGGCAACCGGCGCCAGCGGCCAGACCGCGGCCGGCGCCGCCACCGGCGCCAAGCTGGCCGCCGGCGACCAGGCGATCCTGAAGGACATGGCGATGGCCAACATGGCCGAGATCGAAGGCGGCAAGATGGCCCAGAGCAAGGGCCAGAGCGCCGAAGTGAAGGCCTTCGGCCAACAGATGATCGACGACCATACCGCCAACCTGAACGAAGTCAAGGCGCTGGCCCAGGCGCGCGGCGTGACCTTGCCGGCCGAGCCGGACGCCAAGCACAAGGCGATGGCCGCCAAGCTGGAAAAGATGAGCGGTGACGCCTTCGACAAGGCCTACATGAAGCAGGCCGGCGTGCAGGACCACAAGGCCGTCCACGCCAAGCTGGTCGCCGCGTCCAAGAAGGCCAAGGATCCGGAAGTGAAGGCGCTGGTCGACAAGACCGAGCCGGTGGTGGCGCAGCACCTGAAGTCGGCCGAGCAGATGCCGGCGGCCAAGGCGGGTACGTCGTCGGGCAAGTAATCTCAGGGGTCGGAGCCCGGTTTTGCGGTCGGGCTCCGACCCCGGTGGCCAGCCGGCAACGCGACCTCCATCCGTTTCACCGCTTGAATTTTCCCTCGATTCGCTCGATCGCGATCTCGATCCCCACCGTCGCCCGCACCAGCCGGTCGATGTAGTCCGGCGGCGCGTCCCCGATCGACCATCCATCCGCACCCTCGTGGCGCCGCGTGGCGGCATCCATGTGCGCCAGCAGCCAGGCGCGGTCGTCGACCGTGCGCAGCCTGCCGTGCGCGTGCACCACCGCGTAGTTCCAGGTCGGCACCGCGCGTCCCTCCAGTTTTACCAGGTCGTAGGACAGCGGCGACTCGTAGCCCTGCGCGCCGGTAAACAGTACCAGCACGGCGGCGCCGTCGACATGCCATAGCGGGTTGGCGCGCGCCACGTGGGCGCGCAGCACACCGTGCGGCGCGCCCGGGGACGGCGGCACCAGCTGGAACGGCAGGTGGTCGGCGTCGAGCCCGTCCGCGCCGGCGCGCACCAGCGCGCCCAGCGGGTTGCGGTCGATCAGCGCATGCAGCACGTCGAGGCGCTGCTCGGCGAACCGGACTGGTACGTACATCGGCGGGATCCTTTCGTGGCGTGAAGCCGCCATCGTAGGGCCGGCAATGGCTTGCTCAAATAGCCAATCCGCGCGAAGATGGGCAGTCCATTTGCCGCCGTCACGTCCGATGCACGTCCACGACATCCTCGCCGCCGCGCCGCTCGACCGCACCGCCGCCATGCCGCTGTTCCGCCAGCTGTATGCGCACCTGAAGGAGGCGATCCTCGACGGCCGCATCGGCACCGCCGTGCGCCTGCCGGCCACGCGCACGCTGTGCCGGCAACTGGCGGTGTCGCGCCAGACCGTGCAGGCGGCCTACGAGCAGCTGATGGCCGAGGGCTACCTCGAGGGCGCGGTCGGGAAGGGCACGTTCGTCGGCGCTGTCCTGCCGGCGGCGCCGGCCGCCGCCCCGGCGCCGGCGCCGGCGCTGGTGCGCCCCCTGTCCGCGCGCGGCGCCGCGCTGGCGGCGGGCATGGCGCGCATCCGCCACCACGACGACGCGCCGCGCACCTTCCGCATCAGCATGCCGGGGCTGGACCTGTTCCCGTTCGACGTCTGGCGCAGGCTGGAGGCGCGCCACTGGCGCCATTCCACGTCCAGCCTGGGCTATGCCGGCGGCGCCGGCCACGCGCCGCTGCGCGAGATGCTGTGCACCTGCCTGCAGGCGTCGCGCGGCGTGCGCTGCACGCCGGAGCAGGTGGTGGTCACGTCCGGCTCGCAGCAGGCGCTGTTCCTGCTGGCCCAGCTGTTGCTGGCGCCGGGCGACGGGGTGTGGATCGAATCGCCCGGCTACCAGGGCGCGGTGGCGGCGTTCGCGGCGGCCGGGGCGCGCGTCTGCCCGGTGCCGGTCGACGCCGAAGGCATGGACGTGGCCCATGCCGCGGCGCGCTTTCCCCACGCCAGGCTGGCCTTCGCCACGCCGTCGCACCAGCTGCCGCTGGGCGCGACCATGAGCCTGCGGCGCCGGCTGGCACTGCTGCGCTGGGCGGAAGCGGCGGGCGCCTGGATCGTCGAGGACGACTACGACAGCGAATACCGCCATACCGGGCCGCCGCTGGCGTCGCTGCAAAGCCTGGACCGCACGGGCTGCGTGGTCTACGTCGGCACGCTGTCCAAGGTGATGTTCCCCGGCCTGCGCCTGGGCTACGTGGTGGCGCCGCCGGAACTGGCCGCCGCGCTGGCGCGTGCCCGGGCCGCGATCGACCGCCACAGCCCGTTCGTCGCGCAGGCGGCGCTGGCCGACTTCATCGCGCAGGGGCATTTCGCGCGCCACGTGCGGCGCACCCGCGAAGCCTACGGCGAACGGCGCGCGGCCTTGCTGGACGCGCTCGCGGCGCGCCTGGGCGGACGGCTGCGCTGCGGCCCGTCCGACGCCGGCCTGGACCTGTGCGTGCATTTCACCGACGGCCTGGACGAAGACACGGCCGCGCGCCGCGCCCACGCCGCGGGCGTGGACGTGCGCCCGCTCGGCTATTTCGCGAATCCGCAGGCCGGCCCCGAATGCGCGGCGGCGCCCGGCCTGCTGCTCGGTTTCTCGGCGTTCCGGCCGGACGAGATCCGCAGCGGCGTGCGGCTGCTGGCGCAGGCGCTGGACTAAGTACTCGTCTAGCGCCCCAGCAGGTAGGCGCTCATGTCGAGCGCATCCTTCTCGCTCACGCCCATGTCCGGCATTGCCGTGTGCGGATCGACCGACTGCGGATCGCGGATCCAGCGCACCAGGTTGGCCTGGTCGTTCGGCAGCGTGCCGGCGATGAAGCGGCGCTTGCCCAGGTCGTCGAGCGGGCGGCCGACGTAGATCTTCGAACCGGTCACGCCGGGGATGATGTGGCAGGCCTGGCAGGCGTACTGGCTCAGGGCCAGCTTGCCGGCGTCCGGGTCGCCCAGCACGCCGGCGGGCGGTTTCCTGGCGTTGCCGCAGCCGGACAGCAGTACGGCCAGCACCAGGAGCACGAGGCGTGTCATCGTTGTTCCTCCCCGGCCGGCGGCGCGGCCGTGATCGTGCGGTAGTCCTGCGCGCTCATGGACGGCAGGGCCTTGATGAAGGCCACCGTGGCCCAGATGTCGGCATCGTCCAGGTGGTATTCCCAGGCCGGCATGCCGCTCATCTTGATCCCGTGGCGCGTGATCCAGTACAGCTCGCGGTCGCGCCAGTGCGTGCCGGCGTCGACCAGCGGACCCGGCACCGGCTGCATGCTCATGCCGATCGGCGATTGCGCGAAGCCCGGGCCGCCGTGGCATTGCGCGCAGTTGTCGCGGTAGACGGCCGCACCGCGCAGCACCTGCGCCCGGGCGCCCAGCGGCGGGACGACGACGTCGCGCGCCTGGTGCCGCACCGAATACTGCATGCCCTTCTCGAGCAGGCTGTAGACCGGCTGGAAGTGGTGCTTGGTCGCGCCCACGTAGTACCAGCCGCCGAAGAACACGGCCAGGCCGCCCGCCGCGCCGACGGCGGCCGCGCACAGCAGCGTCAGGATGGCGGTCTTGATGACCAGGCGGGTACGGTTGGAGGGCATCGGCGGATGATGAAACGTATCGTGTTAAAAAAAATACATCGTTTGCATTATTATAAAAGTCATCCGCATATCGTGAATTCAACCGTGCCCGACATCGACCGACCCAGCGCCGCCCGTTTTCGCCTGCACGCCTGCATCCGCCTGCTCGCGGCGGCGGCCTGCCTGGTCGCCGCCGGCTGCGACGACCGCGGCCAGGCCGTGCGCGTGGAAGGCGGCGACGTGGAGGCCGGCAAGCGCCTCGTCGCCCAGTACCAGTGCGGCGCCTGCCATGCGATTCCCGGCGTTCCCGCCGCGACCGGCGACGCCGGGCCGTCGCTGGCCGCGGTCGGGCGCCTGAGCTACATCGCCGGCGGCATCCCCAACCAGCCCGCGCGCATGGTCGCCTTCCTGCGCGATCCGCCCGCGCTCAAGCCCGGCACTTCGATGCCGGCCCTGGGCCTGACGGAGCAGGAGGCGCGCCACATGGCCGCCTACCTGTACACCTTGCGATGAACGCGCCGGCGGAAGGCACGCTGCAGTCGGTCCTGCATCCGGCGGGGTGGGACGCCGCCATCATCGGGCAGTTCGCCTGGGTGATGTTCGCGGCCGCGGCGCTCATCTTCGCCGCCGTGATGGCCCTGCTGGCGCTGAGCCTGCGCCGCCATGCGCAGCCGTTGCGGCCCATGCTGTGGATCGCCGGCGGCGGCATCGCCTTTCCCATCGTCGTCCTCAGCGCCCTGCTGGCATGGAGCACCTGGCGCAGCGCCCAGCTCACGCCGCAGAGTTCCAGCCAGGCGCTGACGATCTCCGTCACCGCCAAGATGTGGTGGTGGGAAGTGCGCTACCGCGATCCCGGCAGCGGGCGCGAGATCGTCGCCGCCAACGAGATCCACGTGCCGGTCGGCCAGCCCGTGTACGTCGGCCTGAACTCGGCCGACGTGATCCACAGCCTGTGGGTGCCGGCGCTGGCGGGCAAGCGCGACATGATCCCGGGCCGCGTCACCGGCCTGACGCTGCGCGCCGACAAGCCCGGCGTCTACCGCGGCCAGTGCGCCGAATACTGCGGCGCCCAGCATGCGCGCATGGCGCTGCACGTGGTGGCCCTGGAGCCCGCGCAATTCCAGGACTGGCTGGCGCGCCAGGCGCGGCCGGCCGCCACGCCGGCGACGCCGCTGCACGAACGCGGGCGCGCCGTGTTCCTGGAGCAGCGCTGCCAGTCCTGCCACACCATCCGCGGCGTGGCCGAGACGGCGCGCCTGGGGCCGGACCTGACCCACGTCGGCAGCCGCCGCCAGATCGGCGCCGGCGTGCTGCGCACCCACGAGGGCACGCTGGCCGGCTGGATCGCCGACCCGCAGGCCGTCAAGCCCGGCGTGTTCATGCCGGCGGCGTCCGGCATCGACGGCGCATCGCTGCGCGCGCTGGCGGCCTATCTCGCGCACCTGGAATGAAGCGCCCATGACGACACCCGATACGCCATCCCCTCCCGATTCCTTGCCGAACTCGCTGCCGCGCCCGGCCGGCGAACTGGAACGCCTGGAAGCGGTCTGGCGCACGCCGACCGGCTGGCGCTTCTTCAAGAGCGTCAACAACACCAACATCGGCCTGCTGTACATCGGCACCGCGCTGCTGTTCTTCGTGCTGGCCGGCGTGCTGGGCCTGCTGATCCGTCTGCAGCTGGCGGTGCCGGAAAATACCTTCCTCGGTGCCGGCACCTACAACCAGGTGTTCACGATGCACGGCACCGTGATGATGTTCCTGTTCGCGATTCCCGTAGTGGAAGCGCTGGCCGTCTACCTGCTGCCGAACATGCTGGGCGCGCGCGACCTGCCGTTCCCGCGCCTGTCCGCCTACGCCTACTGGGCCTATGCGATCGGCGGCCTGGCCTTCTTCTGCACGCTGTTCGTCGGGCTGGCGCCGGACGGCGGCTGGTTCATGTACCCGCCCCTCACCGGCATGCAGTACTCGCCCGGCATGAACGCCGACTTCTGGCTGCTGGGGATCGGCTTCATCGAGATCTCGGCGATCGC
>DAMAFT010000034.1:0-13841 GCA_031995805.1 Massilia sp. | reverse complement strand
TTCCTCGGCGCTGGCCGACCAGCTCAGCGCCCTCGATCCGCTGGTCACCGCGCGCATCCAGCAGGGCGGGGCGGCCTACGGCCGCGCGCTGCTGGACCCGGCCTCGCGCACGCGCCAGGGCGCGGCGGCGCTGGCGCAGGCGGCCACGCGCGAAGCCAACATCCTGGCCTACAACGACGTGTTCCTGCTGATCGCCGGCATCGCCGCGGCGCTGGCCGCGCTGATCTTCGCGCGCGCCCTGCACGGCGTCTGGGCCGCGCGCCGCGCCGCCGCGCACGGCGCGCCGCCGGCCCCGCCGCCCGCGCCGTTGCCGGCGCCGACCGATTCGCCGGTCGCCACCCCGTCCGGCGACCGGCGTGCAGAACCACGCAACGACTCCCGCATTGACCCGGAAACCGCGACCACTTGACGCCCCCATGTCCGACACTACGCCCACCCAGCAGAAATCCAACCGCAACGTCATCGTCAGCGGCGTGCTGTTCACGCTGATCGCCCTGATCGGCGTGCTGATCGTCCTGTACGCCTGGAACCTGCCGCCCTTCCACAGCGCGCTCCAGACCACGGAGAATGCGCTGGTGCGCGGCCAGGTGACGATCATCAGTCCGCAACTGTCCGGCTACGTCGTCGAGGTCGACGTGCAGGACTACCAGCCGGTGCGCCAGGGCCAGCTCCTGATGCGCATCGACGACCGCATCTACGCCCAGCGCCTGGAACAGGCGCGCGCCCAGCTCGCGAGCCAGCGCGCGGCGCTCGCCAACTTCGCCCAGAACCAGCGCACGGCGCGCGCCACCATCGCCCAGAACCAGGCGGCGGTGGCGAACGCCCAGGCGCAGGCGCAGCGCGCCACGGCCGACCTGCGCCGCGTCGAGGAACTGGCGGCCGACGGCTCGCTGTCGGCGCGCGAGCGCGACGCCGCGCGCGCCACCGGCGCCCAGACCGTGGCGGCCAGCGAGCAGGCGCGCGCCGCGCTGGAGATCGCGCGCCAGAACCTGCGCAGCGTCGACGTCAACCGCGCCGCGCTGGAGGCGGCGGTGGCGAATGCCGAGGCGGCCGTCAAACTGGCCGAGATCGACCTGTCGAACACCCGCATCACGGCGCCGCGCGACGGCCAGCTGGGCCAGGTGACGGTACGCCTGGGCGCCTTCGTCAACGCCGGCACGCAGTTGACGGCCCTGGTGCCGCAGGCGATGTGGGTGGTGGCCAACATGAAGGAGACGCAGATGGCCGACGTGCGCCTGGGCCAGCCCGTCACGTTCACGGTCGACGCCCTGAATCACGCCCGGCTGCGCGGGCGGGTGCAGGAAATCGCGCCGGCCACCGGCTCCGAGTTTTCCGTCATCACGCCCGACAACGCGACCGGCAACTTCGTCAAGATCGCCCAGCGCATCCCGGTGCGCATCAGCATCGACCCCGGCCAGGAACTGGCGCGGCGGCTGCGGCCCGGCATGTCGGTGGTGACCAGCATCGATACCCGCGCGCCCAGGGAGCCGGCACGATGAGGCGCGCCGGTGTCGCGCTGGCCTGCACGCTGCTGCTGGGCGGCTGCCGCATCGCCGTGCAGGATCCGCCTGCGCCCACGCTGGCGGTGCCGCCGGCCTGGCGCTCGCCCTTGCAGCAAGTCGGTCCCGGCGCCGCCGTCGAGCGCCAGTGGTGGCAGGCTTTCGGCGACCCGGCGCTGGACCGCCTGGTGACGCAGGCGCTGCGGGGCAACGGCGACCTGCGCACGGCGCGCGCGCGCCTGCAGGAATACCAGGCGCGCATCCGCGTGGCCGACAGCGCGCGCCAGCCGGCGCTGACGCTGGGCCTCACGCCGCAGCGCGCCCGCGCCATCGGGCCGTTCGGCGCGCCCATCGAATCGACGTCGGTGACCGGGAACATCCAGGCGTCCTACGAACTCGATCCGTTCGGCCGCCTGCAGAACGCGACCCGCGCCGCCGGCTTCGACTACGCGGCCCAGCAGGCGGCGCTGGACGCGACGGCGCTGGCGGTGGCGGCCAGCACGGCGTCCGGCTACCTGAACCTGCTCGGCCTGGACGCCCAGCTGGAACTGGCGCGCCAGACCCTGGCGTCGCGCCAGCGCTCGCTGGACCTGGCGCGGCGCCAGTTCGAGGTCGGCTACAGCTCGCGCCTGGAACTGGCGCAGGCGGAGGGCGAGTACCGCACCACGGCGGCCGTCGTGCCGCAACTGGAGCGCGCCATCGCCCAGCAGGAAAACGCGCTGGCCGTGCTGCTGGGCGCCAGCCCCGGCGCCATCGCACGCGGCGCCGCGCTGGGCCAGCTGCGCGCGCCGGCGATCCAGCCCGGCCTGCCGTCCGCGCTGCTGCGGCGCCGCCCCGACATCGCCCAGGCCGAGAACGCGATCGCGGCGGCCGACGCCAGCCTGGCCAGCGCGCGCGACCAGATGCTGCCCTCGCTGCGCCTGACGGCGTCGGCCGGCGGCTATGCGCACGACGTGCCCGACCTGCTGGGTTCCGGTACCGGCCTGTGGAGCGTGGGCGCGAGCATCCTGGCGCCCATCTTCGACGCCGGCCGCCTGCGCGCCCAGGCCGAGATCTCGGCCTCGCTGCGCGACCGCGCCGTGTTCGCCTACGAGACCGTCGTGCGCAACGCCTTCGCCGAGACCGAGAACGCGCTGACCGGCGTGCAGCGCCTGCGCGAGCAGCTGGAGCAGGCCGAGGGCCGCCGCAGCGCCACCGCCGAGGCGCTGCGCATCGCCCATAACCGCTACCGCAACGGCTATTCGTCCTACCTGGAAGAACTGGACGCGCAGCGCAACGCCTTCAGCGCCGAGACCAACGTGCTGCAGCTGCGCGCGACGTGGCTGCAGGCGCACGTGGACCTGTATCGGGCGCTGGGGGGAGGGTGGACGGCGCCACAATGAACCGTCATTCCCGCGCAGGCGGGAATCCATGCCCGGCATCCGCAGACGCGAGGGATGCCCGGCGAACCGACAATCGCAAGGAGACAATCACATGGTCAACATCGCCGTCATCGTCGGCAGCACCCGCCCCGGCCGCAAGGCCCCGGCGGTCGCCAACTGGGTCCTGGACATCGCCGGCCTGCGCGCCGACGCCGTGTTCGAACTGGTCGACATCGCCGACTTCAACCTGCCGCTGCTGGACGAGCCGGTGCCGCCCTCGATGGGCCGGTACAGCCAGCCGCACACGAAGGCCTGGGCCGCGCGCATCGCGCGCTTCGACGGCTTCGTGTTCGTCACCCCCGAATACAACCACGGCACGTCGGGCGCGCTGAAGAACGCCATCGATTTCCTGTACAAGGAGTGGAACAACAAAGCCGCCGGCTTCGTCGGCTACGGCAGCGTCGGCGGCGCCCGCGCCATCGAGAGCCTGCGCCTCGTGATGGGCGAGCTGATGGTGGCCGACGTGCGCGCCCAGGTGATGCTGTCGCTGTTCACCGACTTCGACGGCGACCGGCCGAACCCGGCCGAGCGCCAGACGCAGGCGGTGGACGCCATGCTGGACCAGGTGGTGGCCTGGAGCCGCGCCCTGAAGACCGTGCGCGGTCCGACGCCGGGGCCGGACAGCGACACGGACGGGCCGCCGCACGGGCGCCGGGTCGGCAGCATGTGAGTGGGGGAGCGCCGGGTGGCGTTACAATCGCCGCCCATGACGTCCCCACTTCCTCCTGCGCGGCGCGCCACCTGCGCCGCCTGCCTGCGCGCGCAGGCCGACTGCATCTGCCGCCTGGCGGCGCCGGTCGCCTCCGGCGTCGATGTGCTGGTGCTGCAGCATCCGCTCGAAGTGCGCAACGCCAAGAACAGCGCGCGCCTGCTGCACCTGTCGTTGCCGGGCAGTTCGCTGGCCGTCGGCGAAACCTTCGACCCCGCCGCGCTGGCCGCACTGCTGCACGCCGGCGGGCGCATGCCGGTGCTGTTGTATCCCGACACCCCGGGCGACGCCGCCCTCGGCATCGCTCCGCCGCCCGCGCTCGATGCGGCCCGGTTGCGCGACCCCGCCGCGCTGCGCCTCGTGGTGCTGGACGGCACCTGGCGCAAGAGCCGCAAGATGCTCTACGTAAATCCCTTACTGCAACGCCTGCCGCGCCTGGCGCTGGCCGACGCGCCGCCCTCGGCGTATCGGATTCGCAAGGCCCATGCGCCGCACCAGTTGTCGACGCTGGAGGCGACCGTGCACGCCCTTGCCGAATTGGAAAGCGACCCGTCCCGCTACCGGCCCCTGCTGGCGGCGTTTGACGGTTTTGTGCAACAACAAGCCGCAAAAACACCGCGCTTGAACCCTTCCTGACATCGGCGTACTATACTGTATAAACATACAGTACTTTACAGGAGCGCCGTGTGAACCGCCTGAAACCCAGCGTCAATCGAGCACAGGGGCAGCCGATGCTGCCGTTCCCGCCCAAGGCCGCCGCGGCTGACTTGGCGCCGCTGAAGGGCCGCGGCGCCGTCACCAACCAGCAGGGTCGCTACGAAGTCAACGGCCGCGAGCGTTTCGACGACGGCTGGAGCGTGCCGGGGCCGAAGGAAGAGGTGCCGCCGCTCAGGACCGAAGTCACGGACGAAGTCGCCAAGACCATCCTGACCCGCAACACGTCGCCCGACATCCCGTTCGGCGTATCGCTGAATCCCTATCGCGGCTGCGAGCACGGCTGCATCTACTGCTTCGCGCGCCCCAGCCACGCCTACCTCGGCCTGTCGCCCGGCCTGGACTTCGAAAGCCGCCTGTTCGCCAAGGTCAATGCGGCCGACCTGCTGCGCCAGGAGCTGGCGCGGCCCGGCTACGTACCCCAGAGCATCGCCATCGGCGTCAATACCGACGCCTACCAGCCCTGCGAGCGCGAGCGCCGCATCACGCGCGACGTGCTCGACGTGCTGGGCGAATGCCGCCATCCCTATGGCCTGGTCACCAAGTCGGCGCTGATCGAGCGCGACATCGACCTGATCGCGCCAATGGCGGAACAGGGGCTGGCCTGCGCCGCCATCACGCTCACCACGCTGGACGGCGAAATCGCGCGCACGCTGGAACCGCGCGCCGCCGCCCCGTCCCGGCGCCTGCGCGCGATCCGCACGCTGACCGAAGCCGGCATTCCCGTCAGCGTCAGCGTGGCGCCGATCGTCCCCTTCGTCACCGAACCGGAAATCGAGCGCATCCTCGAAGCGGCCAAGGACGCCGGCGCCGTCGGCGCCCACTACACGGTGCTGCGCATGCCCTGGGAAGTCAACCCGCTGTTCCAGCAGTGGCTGCACGCGCACTTCCCCGACCGCGCCCAGCGCGTGATGAACCGCATCCGCGACCTGCGCGGCGGCAAGGACTACGACAGCGACTTCGGCAAGCGCATGACGGGCGAGGGCAACTGGGCCGACCTCATTCGCCAGCGCTTCACCAAGGCGGTCAAGCGCCTGGGGATGGAAGGGCGGATGAGCCGCTTCAACACGACGGGTGGGGCGCAGTTCCGCAAGCCGCTGGTGGTGCCGAAGACGGTGAGGGCGGCCAGCGGGGCGGCGGCGCAGATGGATTTGTTCTGACGTCCCGCGGCAGGCAGGCCCGGCGCCTCAGCCGATCCGCGCCGCAAACCCCGGCACCAGCGACAGCATGTGCGCCGCCACCGATTCGCCGTGCAGCTGCAACCGGTTGCGCGCCAGGCATTCGTAGGTGGCGCCGGCCTTGAGCGCGACGGCCAGGCTGGGCAGGTTGTGGTCGGCGATGACGATCTCGACGCGGTTCTGGTCCAGGTGCCGGAAGGCGTGGTTCGCCAGCAGCGCGATGGCGCTCGATGCCGCGCCCTGGCGCTGCGCCGATTCGCGCACCCAGTAGCCGAGGTTGCAGAAGCCGTGGACGCGGTTGAACTGGTTCAGCCCGGCCACGCCCACGAAGGTCTGGCCGTCCGGGCGGAAGATGCCGAACTCGTGGGCGCTGCCGTTGGCATGGCTGGCGTCGCACAGCGCGACCCAGTCCAGCGCCTCGGCTTCGCTGTAGTCGCCGTGCGCCCAGGTCATCCACTTGGCCACGGTGGCCCGCGATTCGCGTACGGCCGCCGCCATGGCGCGGGCGTCGGCGCGGACGAGGGGGCGGAGCAGGAAGCCTGGAGTGCGGAGCTGGGGCATGCGTGGCCTTGTCGGTGGGATGTCCGCGGCCGGGCCGGACGGCCGGCACCGGTGTCGGTAAATCGTTCGTTGCCATCATAACCAGCGTCGGTAATGGGGGCAATATGCCGGGTTGTCCAGTTGGCCACGCTCCGCTAGCATGGCGCCTTTCAGCATCGGACCGGATCATGAGCGAGCAGGGCGGCAGCACGGCAGGCAGGGACAGGACGGACGGCGTCGGCATGGTGGTCTTCGTCGGCGCCGAGTCGACCGGCAAGTCGACGCTGGCCGATTACCTGGCGCACGCCTACGACACGGTATCGGTGCCGGAAATCGGCCGCTTCATCTGGGAAGAGAAGCAGGGCAGGCTGGGGCCGGACGACTACGTCGAGATCGCCGTCAAGCACCGCCAGGCCGAGGACGAGGCGCTGCTGCGGGCGCGGCGCTGGCTGTTCGTCGACACGAATGCGCTGACCACGCTGCTGCTGGGCATCCAGTTCCGCCAGGTCGGCGATCCGCCGCCGGCCGAGTTGCTGCGCTGCGCCGACGAGTGCAGGGCGCGCTACGCGCACACCTTCGTGTGCGCCGACGACATCCCGTACGAAGAGCAGGACGTGCGCGAGGACGAGGCCTGGCGCGCGCGCATCCAGCGGCTGGTGCTGGACGACCTCGATGCGCGCGGCATCGGCTACACGGTGCTGCATGGCACCGTCGAGGAGCGCGCACGCCGGGTGCGCGCCGTGCTCGACGCGCGGTAACCCTGCCGGCGCCGCCGGCATTCCCCCCATCACGATCCGATCGTTGCCCGTCAGGCGGCAAGGTGGCGCCGCGTCCGCACGGTGTGCGATAAAGGTTGACATCATCAACCAACATGTATATCTTAAGATGTATCTTACGATATAAAAGGAACGAGCCATGTCGCATCACCACCACCACGACCATCATCATCACGATCGCCACCATGGCCATCATCACCATGACGCCGCCCCGCACCACCACCGTGGCGGCGGCCCGCACGGCATGCATCCCGGCCGCGGCGGCCGCGGCCCGGGCAGCTTCGGCTTCGACGACGAAGGGGGCATGCCGCGCGGGCGCAAGCTGTCGTCGGACGACCTGCAACTGCTGCTGCTGGCGCTGATCGGCGAACAGCCGAGCCACGGCTATGAACTCATCAAGGCGCTCGAGATGCGCTCTGGCGGCTTCTACGTGCCGAGCCCGGGCATGATGTATCCGGCGCTGGCCTGCATGGAAGACCGCGGCCACGTCACCATCGCGCTCGAAGGCAACCGCAAGCGCTACGCGCTGGCGGACGACGGCCGCGCGTACCTGGAGGCCAACCGCGAACGCGTCGATGCGATGCTGGAACGGCTGGCGCACATGGCGCAGAAGATGGAACGCATGCGCAGCGCAATGGCCGAGGAAGGGGACGGCGAGCATGGCTGGACCGCCGAATTCGCCGAGGCGCGCCGCGCGCTGAAGCATGCCTTGCATGCGCGCGCCGGCGCCTCGCAGGACGAGCAGCGCCGCATCGCGGCGATCCTGGCGCGGGCCGCGGCCGAGATCGAAGGCGGCGCGGCGTAAGTCGTCAGCCTTCCGGCTGCGGCGCGGCGCCGGCCATGCCGCGCCGCCGCGCCAGCAGGCGCTCGCGCAGGGCCAGCGCCGGCCGCTCGACCGCCAGCCGGAGCAGGGCGGCCACGGCCAGCGCCGCCACGTTGTACAGGCCGAATGCCAGCCACGGCGAGGCCGTCGCCAGCCCGTCCAGGCGCCCGTCCAGCCAGGCATAGACCTGGCGGTGCGTCAGGTACAGGCTGAACGCCAGCAGCGCGAGCGGGCGCGCGCCCGGCAACGCGATCCGGTTGAAGGCCAGGCGCGGACTGAGGGCCGCCGCCAGCAGGCAGGCGAAGCCGAGCGCCAGCAGCGGGAACTGGAAGACGGCGCCCGCCGCGCCGACCGGCTCCAGGCGCAGCGCCGCAACCAATACGAGCGCGCCCGCAGGCAGCAGCAGCGGCCCCGCGCGCAGCAGGCGCATCCACCACGCCGGCCGGAACGCGCGCACGGCGGCCAGCAGCACGCCCGCCAGCAGGCCGTCGAGGCGGCACCAGGTCGGCGCATAGAGTGCTTCCGCGTAGCGCAGGAAGGCGGCGCCCGCATCGTGCGCCAGCAGGTGCGGCGCCACCTCCCGCTGCCACAACCAGGCGCGCAGCAGCATGCCGGCGCCGGCCAGGATGCACGCCGTGGCGGCGACACGGACCATGCCGCGGCCGCGCCGGCGCGCCAGCAGCCAGGCGGCGGCCGGGAACAGCAGGTAGAAGTGTTCCTCGACGCACAGTGACCATGCGTGCGAATCGGCGCGCCAGCGTTCGTAGTCCGGGAACAGGTTGACGGTAAAGGTCAGGAATTGCCAGGCCGGCGCCATCGCCTCCGCCTCGCGCCAGGCCGGCACCAGCAGGTAGAGCGCGAGCACGGCCAGGTAGGGCGGCAGCACGCGCAGCGTGCGTTTCAGGAAGAAGGCATGCCAGTCGGGCTGCCGGCCGGCCGCGATCTCGCGCAGCAACTGCCAGCCGATCAGGTAGCCGCTCAGCACGAAGAACAGGTCGACGCCGATCCAGCCGTGGCGGCCCAATGCCGGCAAGTCGACGCCGTGGCTGGCCAGGTGGTACAACATGACCGTGACGATGGCGGCGGCGCGCAGCAGGTCGGGGCCGGGGGCGCGGGCGGAGGCGGGTTCGGGGTGCATGGCGCGCAAGTCTACCCGAGCGCGACGGGCATGCGGCCCTGCCGGCGCTGAATGACGTCGTCGACACGCATGCGACATCGGGTCCCCGCGTTCGCGGGGACGACGTCATGGCGTCAACCCGGGACCATGCCGCCCAGCAGGGCCGCCGTATCCGCCGCCCCCATCTTGCGCGCCATGTCGGCCGCGGTGAAGCCCTCGACGTTGGTCCAGGCCGGATCGGCCCCGCGCGCCAGCAGCAGGCGGGCGATCTCCACGCGGTTGAACATGGCGGCGAACATCAGCGCCGTCTTGCCGTTCGGGACGGCGTTGTCGACTTGCGCGCCATGGTCGAGCAGCAGCGTGGCGACGGCGAGGTCGCCCTTGAAGGCGGCGCCGGCGAGCGGCGACTGGCCCTGGTCGTTCATGACCTCGGGATCGGCGCCGCGCTCCAGCAATACCTTCGCCGCGTCGACGTGGCCGTGGTAGCTGGCCAGCATCAAGAGGCTGTCGCCGCGTTCGTTGCGCAGGTTGGGCGGGAAGCCGTGGTCGAGGAATCCGGCCAGCGCCTCGGCGTCGCCGCTGCGCGCGAACTGGAATACCTTGCGGATGAGGGCCAGCGTTTCGTCGTCGAGTTCGGCGGGCGTGGGGCGCGTCGGTTGCATGGTGGTGGTCTCCGGGATCGATGGGCGATTAAACCGATGGGCGATTAAACCATATGCCGGCGGCAACGCGCGTTACGTCAGGCGCGCGCCTGGAATTCGGCCAGGTGCCGCTCGATCTCGAACACGTGCGCGTCAGGCTTGCCGAGGTCGCGCAGCGCGGCGGCCAGCGCCAGCAGGTAGTCGCTGTTCGGGCCGCTCGGCCCGCGCGCGCCGGCGATCTGGCGCGCGATGTCGCGCTCGCTGGCCGGACCGAGGTAGGCCGCGTTCTCGTGGGTGGCGATGTAGACCAGGCCCTCGGCGCCAGCGCCGCCCTCGAAGCGGATCTCGGTAGCCAGGCGCAGGTAGCCGTTCTTTTCGCGGTAGTCGAGGTGGGCGAATTCTTCCGGCGTGACCAGGTAGGCCATGCCGTGGCATACCGCGCCGCCGTCGGGCACCAGGGTGACGACGCGGCCCGGCGCCGCCTCGGTGCCGCGGTGGTCGTGCGAGCCCTGCCAGAAGCGCCGGGTCCAGCCGGCGATGCTGGCCGGGCGCCGCTCGAGATAGGGGAAATCGGCCTTGAAGATGAGCGAGCCGTAGCCGAACAGCCAGACGCTGGCGTGGCCATCGAACTTGTCCATGCGCTGGTTGATCGCGACGGTATTCAGGGACATGGAAACGAAAGGTGGTGGTCGAACCGCGATTCTAGCGCGGCCGTCACGCGCGCGCTGCGGCGCCGACGAATTCGAACAGGAAGTCGATGAATGCCTGCGCCGCCGGCGTCGGCGAGCGCTGCCGGCGCGTATAGACGAAGAAGCGCCGCGTCAGCACCGGCGCCGCCAGCGGCACCGCCTGCAGGCCGTGCAGGCGCACCAGCGGCGCGGCATACGGCATGCACACCGTGATGCCCAGGCCGGACGCCACCAGCGCCAGCGCCGTCGTCATGTAGGTCACTTCATGGGCCGGCTTGAGCGTCAGGTCGCGCAGCGCCTCGCCCATGTCGGCCAGCAGGCGCTCGGTGAACTGGCCGCGCAGCATGACCAGCGGGTAGCCGGCCAGGTCGGCCCAGCTTGCGCCGTCGCGGCCGCGCTCCGCGAGCGGGTGCCCGGGCGGCACCACGGCCTCGAACGGCAGCGTCATGAGCGGACGCGCCTCCAGTGGCGGGGCGGCGTCGCGCTCGGGGCCGATGCCGACGTCGGTCTCGCCGGACAGCACGCGCGCCGTCACGCCCTCGACCTCGGCGTCCGACAGGCTGATGCGGATGTCGGGGTAGCGTGCGCGCCAGGCAGAAATGACTTGCGGCAGCAGCGTACAAGCCATCAGTTGCGGAACTGCAACGCGTACCGTGCCCCGCCGGAGCTGCGCCTGGTCCGCAATGTTCGCAAGCGCACCGTCGAGGTCATCGATCATCTGGCTGAATAGCGGATAGAGGTCGCGGCCAGTGGCGGTGAGGGCGATGCGGCGCGTGCTGCGGTCGACCACGCGCACGCCCAGCGTCTGTTCGAGTTCCTTGATCAGTCCGGACAAGGCCGATTGCGTGACGTGCATGTATTGGGCGGCGAGCGTAAAGTTGCCGGTCTTGGCCAGGGCGACGAAGGCCCGCATCTGGCGCAGGGTGGGATTCATCAGATAATCCGATAAATTGAGCTGAAAATATTGTTTGTATGATAGTCCGTTTTGATTTTTAATGACGGCAACTTTTTGGATCATGATGGAGACCACCCTATGAAGCTTGCCAGCCTGAAAACCGGAGGCCGCGACGGCACCCTCGTCGTCGTCAGCCGCGACCTGTCCACCTGCCAGCCGGTGCCGGACATCGCGCGCACGCTGCAGGCGGCGCTGGACGACTGGGAGCGCGCGGCGCCGCTGCTGCGCCGGGTCTACGAACAACTGCATGGCGGCGCCGCGGCCGCGGCCGTGCCGTTCCGCGAGGAAGACTGCGCCTCGCCGCTGCCGCGCGCCTACCAGTGGGCCGACGGCTCCGCCTACATCAACCACGTGGAGCTGGTGCGCAAGGCGCGCGGCGCCCAGGTGCCGGCGTCGTTCTATGCCGATCCGCTGATGTACCAGGGCGGTTCCGATTCCTTCGTCGGTCCGCGCGATCCGATCGCGGCGCTGTCCGAGGACTGGGGCATCGACCTGGAGGCGGAAGTGGCCGTCGTCACCGGCGACGTGCCGATGGGCGCCAGTGCCGACGAGGCGGGCGCGGCGATCCGCCTGGTCATGCTGGTCAACGACGTCTCGCTGCGCAACCTGATCCCGAAGGAACTGGAAAAGGGCTTCGGCTTCTTCCAGTCCAAGCCGGCCAGCGCGTTCTCGCCGGTGGCGGTGACGCCGGACGAGCTGGGCGACGCCTGGCGCGAACACAAGCTGCACCTGCCGCTGCAGGTGACGCTCAACGGCCGGCCGTTCGGGCGTCCCAACGCCGGCGAGGACATGACCTTCGGCTTCGGCCAGCTGGTGGCGCACGCGGCGCGCACGCGCGAGCTGGCCGCCGGCAGCATCATCGGCTCGGGCACCGTCTCGAACAAGCAGGGCGGCCTGCACGGCTCCAGCATCGCCAACGGCGGCGTCGGCTACTGCTGCCTGGCCGAGCTGCGCATGTACGAGACGATCGAGCAGGGCGCCCCCGCCACGCCGTTCCTGCGCTTCGGCGACACCGTCCGCATCGAGATGGCGGACGCGCAGGGCGCCAGCATTTTCGGGGCGATCGACCAGCGCGTCGCCCATTACCACGGGAGGAAGGAATGAGGCTCTATACCTATTTCCGCAGCTCGGCCGCGTACCGGGTGCGCATCGCACTGAACCTGAAGGGACTGGGCTACGACGCGGTGCCGGTGCACCTGCTGCGCGGCGGCGGCGAGCAGTTGCAGACCGAGTACACGCGCATCAACCCGAGCGGGCTGGTGCCGACCTTCCAGGACGACTACATCACGCTGACGCAATCGATGGCCATCCTGGAATACCTGGAGGACGAGCACCCGGCCGTGCCGCTGCTGCCGAAGGACGCGGCGGGCCGGGCGCGCGTGCGCGAGCTGGCGCAGATCGTCGCCTGCGACATCCACCCGGTGAACAACCTGCGCGTGCTGCGCTACCTGACCGGCGAGATGGGCCTGTCCGAGGACGTCAAGGCCCAGTGGTACCGCCACTGGCTGCTGGGCGGCCTGGACGTGCTCGAAAAGCACCTGGCGCGCGACCCCAGCGCCGGCCCGCTGTGCCACGGCTACCTGCCGACCATCGCCGACTGCTTCCTGGTGCCGCAGGTGTTCAATGCCCAGCGCCACGGCGTCGACATCGCCGCCTACCCGAACATCGCGCGCATCAACGCGGCCTGCGTCGAGCTGCCGGCCTTCGTCGCCGCGCATCCGTCGAACCAGCCGGACGCGGAATAATCCCGACGCCCGCCCTGCGCAGGGACGCGCAGGCGGGGGAGTGCGACGCCGGCCGCGGGCCGGCGTCGTCGTTTCCGGGCACCTCTTGCGACCCTCTCGACGCCGGGGAACAGCGGGCGAAAAAAAGCCGTGCCAGGGCTTGTGCTTGCCGGCCCCGGCTACAATCTGGCCCTTTTACCAACCTGTCCTCTCCATGACCACCACGATCCCCGTCGCCATCCTCGACGCCCTGCAACTGGCCGACGCCTCCTGGCGCCCGCACCTCGTCGCCGGCCTGGAGGCGATGATGCGCGCCACGCCCGACTACCTGCCGGCGCTGGCCGGCGACGACTACCTGCCCAACGGCGGCCGCCTGTTCGCCGCGTTCGCGCTGCCGCTGGAGCGCGTGCGCTACGTGCTGGTGGGGGAGGGACCGTATCCGCGCCCGGAAAGCGCGACCGGGGTGTGCTTCATGGACGGCGCGGTGGGCGCGCTGTGGTCCGACACCGGCCTGTCGAAGCCCGTCAACCGCGCGACGTCGCTGCGCAACTTCATGAAGATGCTGCTGGTGGCGGACGGCCGGCTGGCGCTCGACGATACCGGCGGCGCCGCGCTGGCCCCGATCGCGCAGGAAGCGCAGCAGGACGCCGGCGCGGTCCACACGCTGGCGCAACTGCAGGAGCGCCTGCTGGGAGAAGGCTTCCTGCTGCTGAACGCCTCGCTGGTGTTCCGCAAGCACGTCGCCCCGGTCGCCGACGCGCGCGCGTGGGTGCCGTTCCAGCAAGCCGTGTTCGCCGCGCTGGCGGGCGCGAGCGGCAAGCCGACCCTGGTCCTGTGGGGCAAGATCGCCGAGCAACTGAAGAAAGTCCCGGAAACCGCCGGCTTCCCGTCGATCGCCTCCGAGCACCCCTACAACCTCAGCTTCATCGGCCACGCCGGCATGCAACAACTGTTCGGCCCGATGCACCTCCTGCGCCGCTGATTGCGCCACCTCAAACCGGGGTCAGAGCCGGGGTCAGAGCCCGGTTTTTGGAAATTGCCCAAATAAGGGCTCT
>DAMAFT010000033.1:0-14007 GCA_031995805.1 Massilia sp. | reverse complement strand
CATTCGTGTCGAGCAACGTCGAAACGATACCCCGTGCCCGTCCAGACCGATTCCATGATGCCGTCTTCCCTTGCCGATGCCGATGCCGATGCCGATGCCGATGCGGCGCCGGCGCGTCCGCGCGTGCCGCTGGCGCCGCCCCTGTCGGCGGCCGCGTTCCGGCGCCCGCCCGCCGTGGCCGCGGCCGGGGCGGACGCGGCGCTGCCCTGCGTGCTGGACGCGCCGGCCGTGCGCCTGGTGACGAGCGGACGGATCGCGCTGGCGCTGGCGCTGCGCGAACTGGGCGTGGGAGCGGGCAACGTCGTGCTGCTGCCGGCCTACCACAGCCTGTCGATGGTGCCGCCGGTGCTATGGCGCGAAGCAGCGCCGCGCTTCTACCGGGTGGACGCGCAGGCGCGCGCCGACCTGGACGACCTCGCCGCGCAGCATGACGGCAAGGTCAAGGCGCTGGTGGCGACCCATTATTTCGGCTTCCCGCAGGATTTGACGGCGCTGCGCGCCTGGTGCGATGCGCGCGGCGTCGCGCTGGTCGAGGATTGCGCCCATGCCTTCTTCGGGGAATACGCCGGCAAGCCGCTCGGCAGCCACGGCGACTATGCGATCGCCAGCACCATGAAATTCTTCCCGATGTACGAGGGCGGGGCGCTGGTGTCGGCGCGCCATGCGCTGGACGGCGTCGCACTGCGCTCGGCCGGCAAGGGCTTCGAGGCCAAGGCGGCGCTGGCCACGCTCGAATACGCGTTTTCCCATGGGCGCCTGGGCGCGCTGAAGGCGCTGCTGGCGCTGCCGCTGCGCGCCAAGGACCTGCTGTGGCGCCGCATCAAGGCGGCTCGCCCGGCCGCCGCGGGGAAGACGGTGGCGCTGGCGCCTGGCTCGTCCGACAGCGACGCCAGCTTCGATCCGCGCTGGCTGGACAAGCGGTCGTCGGCGTTCTCGCGCCTGCTGCTGGCGCGCGTGTCGCGCGCGCGCATCGTGGCGCTGCGGCGGCGCCACTACCGGCGCCTGCACGCGCTGCTGGCCGGCCGGCCCGGCTGCCGGCCGCTGTTCGCGGCGTTGCCGGACGGCGTCTGCCCCTGGCTGTTCCCGCTGCTGCTCGACGATGCCGCTAGCGCCGAGCGCGCCTTCGCGCGCATCCGCCAGTTGGGGGTGCCGGTCGTGCGCTTCGCCGAGACGCTGTGGCCGGGCATGGACCCGGCGCGCTGCCCGCACAGCGCCCGGCTGTCGCGCCAGGTGCTGGCCTTCCCCTGCCACCAGGAGCTGGCGCCGGACGAATTCGACTGGCTGTGCGCGCGCCTGGACGAGGTGTTCGCCGCATGAAGTGGACACTGCTTCCCGCCGCCGGTTTCATGGCGCATGCGGCGCGCTGGGACGCGCTGCGTGCAACCGGGCCGAGCGCGCCGGTGCTGGACGCGTATTTCGTCGGCGCCCTGCTGGACGCCTTCGGCAGCGGCGCCGAGCTGCTGGCGCTGTGCGAGGACGCGGTCGGCCCGGCCGCCGCCGCCGTGCTCGCGCCCCGGGGCGCGGGACGCTGGGCCACGTTCCAGCCGGCCCAGGCGCCGGTCGGGCCGTGGCTGCAGCGCCCCCGCCTGGACACGCAGGCGCTGCTGGCCGGCCTGGTGCGCGCCCTGCCGGGCTGCGCGTTGCTGGCCGGGCTGACCCAGTGCGACCCGTTCCTGCTGCCTCGCCCTGGCGCCGGCGCCGCATCCCCTGCCGGCGACGACTACATCGACACCGCGCGCATCGGCGTGGCCGGCGACTTCGAGACGTGGTGGAACGGCCGTGGCAAGAACCTGCGCGCCAACCTGCGCAAGCAGCGCAACCGCCTGGCGGGCGCCGGCATCGCGCCGCGCCTGGAGGTCTGGCGCGACGCGGAGCGGATGGCGCAGGCGGTGGCCGGCTACGGGCGCCTGGAAAGCACGGGCTGGAAGGGCCGCGCCGGCACCGCGGTGGCGGCCGGCAACGACCAGGGCCGCTTCTACCGCGCCATGCTGGAGGCGTCCTGCGCCCTCGGAAGGGGCAGCGTCTACAGTTACTGGTTCGGCGAGGAACTGGTGGCGATGGACCTGTGCATCGAGGAGGGCGATTGCATCGTCGTGCTCAAGACCGCCTACGACGAGCGCGTGCCCGCGCAGTATTCGCCGGCGCTGCTGATGCGCGAAGAAGCCTGCCGCCGCCTGTTCGACGAGGGGCGCGTCAGGCGCATCGAGTTCTACGGCAAGGTGATGGAGTGGCATACGCGCTGGACCGAGGAGGTCCGCACGATGTACCACCTGAATCACTACCGCTGGCCGGCGCTCGGCCGGCTGCACGCCTGGCGCCGCCGCGCCGCCTGATTCCCCGCCGGCCCAGCGCTTTTCGGTTACCCCGCACGGCGGGCCGGCCACGGCGCCACGCCGCCCGCCGGCCACCCGTCGCGGCGCCTTCCCGACCGTTTCGTTCCCTCCATGCCTTGCGCTGCCGTCTTGTGCGCCCGCCCCCGGCGCGCGCGGCGCGGCGCCGGCGATCGCGTGCCGGGAACGTCGGCTTGCGCATCACGACGTCGAATGGTTTTACGTATTTTTATTCAATTATTTAATCGGTATGAATTGAATCCGTTTAGAAATTGAAATTAAATTCACATTTATTTTGTTGAATGGAAAGTGCTCATCCATATTATTTCGGCTTTGCATTCTTTCCTTATTCCTATATCCTACCCACCCCGCCGCAATGACTTCCGGAAAGTCTGGAAGCCGCATGCCTGCTGGCTGTCCGAGTTTTCATTCTATTCACGAGCGTGAACGATTTTGAAACTTCGATGCATTCGATTTAATTTTTCAGAATCATCAGTTGGGCGGGACGTCAATGTTTTTTATTTGACGATTGATGTTCAGTTTATTTTCGATAGAAGAATTGGAATTTTTCGTTGTTTTTTTGTGGAATTTTCGGTTTTTCCGACGGGAAAGGTACACGGAAAGTGTTGTCGAGGGTAAAGTTCAGTTCTCGAATGAAATTTCCCACGGCAAACTTAATTGCCCTAAATCATGAAAATGACCACTACCCTGCGTATCAACAGCCTTGCATCCGCTCGACACATCGTGGGCACCAATGTGATCGCCGTCCTGTCGGCGGCTGCCCTCATGAGCGCCTGCGGCGGCGGTAGCGACAGCACCGGCGTCGGTAGCGACGGCAATCGTTCGCTGGCGACGGTAACCAGCGGTTATAAACCGGTCGCCGTGACGCCGACCACGACCACCCCGGTCACCACCTCCGCTCCCGCCGCGCCGGTCACCGGCAGCGCGCTGACCGACGTGCGCCTGGAAAATACCGGCGCCGCCCAGACCAATGTGCCGTTCACCTTCGGCCAGGTGTTCGTGCAGGGCCAGCTGAAAGCCACCGAATTCCTCACCGGCCGCCTCGACGACGGCACCACCGTGCCGCTGCAGCTGGACGTGAAGGCGACCCACGCCGACGGTTCGGTGCGCCACGCCATCATCTCGGGCGTGCTGCCGGCCCTGGCCGCGAATGCGCAACCGAAGCTGGCCCTGGTAAAGAGCAGCGCGGCGCCCACCGGCACCGTCGCGGCCCCGGCCGCCCTGGCCGCCGCCGGCTTCGATTTCTCCGTGCATGCCAAGATCGGCGGCACCGACTATTATGCTTCCGCCGCCGACCTGCTCAAGAGCGGCACCCCGGTCAACTGGCTGAAGGGCGCGGTCGCCAACGAATGGCTGGTCTCGGCACCGCTGCGCACCAGCGCCGGCGCCGCCCACCCGCACCTGACCGCGCGCTTCGCGGTGCGCTGGTTCGACGGCGTCAAGAAGGCGCGCGTCGACGCGACCATCGAGAACACCTGGGCATTCGAAGCGGGCCCGCAGAACTTCACCTATGACGCCTCGGTGATCTCGGGCGGCAAGCAGGTGTATGCGAAGGCCGGCCTGACCCACTACCACCACGCGCGCTGGCGCAAGACGTTCTGGTGGAATGGCGCCGAGCCGCAGGTCAACGTCAAGCTCAACACGGCTTACCTGATCTCGACCCGCGCGGTCCCGAACTACGACCAGGCCGCGGCCGCCACCGAAGCCACCCTGGCCGGCTACCAGGCCGCCTGGACCGGCGCCGCCATCGAGCCGATGGGCATCGGCATGGCCATCGCCTATATGCCGACCACCGGCGGCCGTCCGGACATCGGCATCATGCCGAGCTGGTCCACGAACTACCTGCTGACCATGGACAAGCGCGCGAAACAGGTCACGCTCGGCACCGCCGACTTGGCCGGCACCTGGTCGATGCACTTCCGCGACAAGAAGACCGACCGTCCGGTGAGCGTCGCCGACTACCCGTACATGACCGTGCTGGGCCGCGAGAGCGATTCGTTCAACTGGGATACGGGCAAGTCCGAATCGTTCCCGGGTTGCGCCGGCGACAAGCTGTGCGACACCCCGTACGCCCACGACTCGTCGCACCAGCCGGGCTTCGCCTACCTGCCGTACCTGGTCACCGGCGACTACTACTACCTGGAAGAGCTGCAGTTCTGGACCATGTACAACACGTTCGAGTCGAACCCGAACTTCCGCCAGACCTCGAAGGGCCTGTACCAGGACAACCAGGTGCGCGGCCAGGCATGGAGCATGCGCACGGCGGCCGAAGCGGCCTACATCACGCCGGACAACGACGTGCTGAAGAAGCAGCTGGTCGGTTTCGTGAACAACAACCTGGACTGGTACAACGAGACCTACGTGAACAACGCCGCCACCAGCAACACGTTCGGCGCGCTGACCAACGGCTATGCGTATTCCTACCTGAACTACACCGCGATCGCGCCGTGGCAGGACGACTTCTTCACCTCGGCGATCGGCCACGCCGCCGAACTGGGCTTCACCAAGGCGGCCTCGATCCTGTCGTTCAAGATCAAGTTCCCGATCCAGCGCATGACGGCGGCGGGCGCCTGCTGGATCGACGGCGCGGCCTACACCATGACGCTGCGTAACGGGATGTACGATCCGGTGTACGGTTCGATGGCGGAAGTGTACAAGGCGACCCACGCGGCCGACTTCAACGCCCTGGCCTGCAACAGCCAGCAGATGGCGAGCTACCTGAAGCTGAAGGTCGGCGAGATGACCGGCTACTCGGATTCGCCGATGGGCTACCCGTCGAACATGCAGCCGGCCCTGGCCTACGCCGCGGATGCGGGCGGCAGCAGCGGCAAGCAGGCCTGGACCCTGTTCATGAGCCGCACCATCAAGCCGGTGTACACCGACCAGCCGCAGTTCAACATCCTGCCGCGCTGATCGGCGGGCGCGCCGGATCCCGGCGCCGGCCAACGGCACCACGTCTGCGGACCTGGTGCCGTTTTTTTTCTGCGGCGCCGGCGCGACAGGCGCCGGCGCGCACGATTGGCGCACTGCCTGCCTCGGCGGAAATTGTTTTACAATCGCAAGAATTGTTCTAAATTTAACTTTGGCGCTGGCGTTCCCTCGCGCCTGCGGAGAGAGGCCCATGCACACCCCGGCTTCCCGGCGCATCCTGATCAGCGTGCTGAACTGGAATTGCACGGATGAAACCATGGCCTGCGTACGATCGTTGGCCGAGTTCGACAACCCTGCCGGCCATGCGCTGGACATCGTCGTGATCGACAACGGTTCGCGCGCGGACGAATGGCAGGCATTGCAGGACGGCCTGCGCGGCGCAGCCGTGACCCTGCTGCGCAACGAAGCCAACCTCGGCTTCGCCGGCGGCCACAACATCGCCCTGCGGCGCGCCCTCGACGGCGGCGCCGACTATGCCTGGCTGGTCAACAGCGACGCGGTCGCCAAGCCCGACGCGCTGGACAAGGTCGTGGCCCTGATGGAAGCCGATCCCGGCTGCGGCGCGGCCTCGCCGGTGATCCTGGCGCGCGACGACGAGAGCGTGATCGATTTCTGCGGCGCCCGCCACGACTGGGGCGCGCTGGCCTCGGTGAGCGCGACCTCGGTCGAGGAAACGCGCAGGATGGAAGCCGAGTACCCGCGCGACATGTGGCTGATGGGCGCGGCGCTGATGCTGCGCACGGCGGCGCTGCGCGAGGTCGGGCTGCTGAACGACCATTATTTTGCGTACTACGAGGACAACGACATCTCCGCGCGCCTGTCCGCGGCCGGCTGGCGTTGCCGCATGGTGTTCGACGCGGTCGTGCTGCACTGCCATCCGCGCCTGCGCATGCGCGACAAGGGCGCCTATTATTTCTACCTTATGGCGCGCAATTCCTTCAAGTTCTGGCACCAGCACACCCCGGCGCCGCACCGCCGCCTGCTGCGCCTGAAGCTG
Organism: Massilia sp.; assembly: GCA_031995805.1. Classification (GTDB taxonomy): domain Bacteria; phylum Pseudomonadota; class Gammaproteobacteria; order Burkholderiales; family Burkholderiaceae_D; genus Telluria. The sequence continues at coordinate 7,728 of DAMAFT010000033.1, read as the reverse complement.
GTCGACCGCGCGCTGCTGGTGGCCAACCGCCTGCGCAACAGCGGCTACGACGACAAGAGCGACGCCTGCCTGCTCGGCGTCTACGACAGCCAGCTGGGCAAGAGCGGGCGCTGGAACCTCGAGCGCAAGGTGCCCTGGCCGGTCGAGACGGCGCGCCGCCTGTTGTGGCGCAACCATGCGCGCCACTTCCGTCCCGGCGACGCCTGAACCGCGATGAACCCCATGCCCACGATCTCGGTCGTCATCCCGAACTACAACAATGCGCCGACCCTGGCCCGCGCGATCGATTCGGTGCTGGCCCAGAGCCATCCCGCGTTCGAGATCGTCGTCGTCGACGACGGCTCGACCGACGCCTCGGCCGAGGTCGCGGCCGGCTTCGGCGAGCGGATCCGCTACGTGCGCCAGCCCAACGGCGGCGTCTCGGCCGCGCGCAACAACGGCGCGCGCCTGGCGCAGGGCGACTGGATCGCCTTCCTCGACGCCGACGACGTCTACCTGCCCGACCGCCTGGCCGCGCACGCGCGCTGGATCGCGCGCGAGCCGGACATCGATTTCCTGTTCGCCGACCAGGAATACCGCGAGCCCGACGGCAAGCTGCTGCAGCGCGCGATCGATGCCAGCGCCTGCGGCCGCGAACTGCTGGCGCGCCATCCGGGCGACGTCGAGATCCCGCTGCGCAAGGACGACTTCGAAGCCTTCGTGGCCGACGGCTTCGCCGAGATCCGCACCCTGACCGTGCCGCGCCGCACCTTCCTCGCGCTGGGCGGCTTCCCGCCCGAGCACAAGATCGGCGAAGACCTGTTCTTCTTCATCCGCCTGTGCGCGGCGAGCCGCAAGGGCGGCGTCGTCAACCGGCCGCTGGCGGTCTACTACATCTATCCGGGCAGCGCGTTGCGCAAGGACGTCGTGCTGGCCCAGCGCCGCTACGTCGGCGCGCTCGACGCGCTCGAACCGGAACTGCGCACGGCCGACCCGGGCATTCGCCGCGGCTGGCGCGCCAAGCTGCGCCAGGGGCGCCTGAGCCTGGCCTACATGTACCTGCGCAAGGGCGAACGGCGCGCGGCGCTGGCCGCCGTCGCGCCGCTGCTGCTGCGCAGCCCGTCGCTGACGGCGCTGCGCGACGTGGCCTCGATCGTGCGGGGCATCCCGTGAACGCGCCCGTCGCCGCAGGCAGCGCCGGCGCGGCGCGGGGCATCCCGCCGCACCTGTCGCTGTACCTCGACCTGGTGCGGTTCCTGGCCGCGCTGGCCGTCGTGCTCTACCACAGCTGGAACCAGGTGTTCCCCGACCGGCCGTTCAAGTGGCCGGGACACGAGGCCGTCGTGGTGTTCTTCGTCCTGTCCGGCTACGTGATCGCCCATGCGGCGACGGCGCCGGGCATGACCCTCGGCCTGTACCTGCAGCACCGCATCGCGCGCATCGTGCCGGTCGCCTGGGCCGCCCTGCTGCTGGTGCTGGCCGCCTGCCTGCTGCGGCCCGGCCTGGCCGGGAACGGCGCCGTGTGGCGCGACAGCCTGGCCAATGCGCTGTTCGTCGCCCAGTCGGGACCGTTCGCCCTGGAAGCGCCGCTGAACCCGCCGTTCTGGTCGCTCAACTACGAGGTCTGGTACTACGCCATCTTCGGCGCCTGGCTGTTCGTGCCGGCCCGCTGGCGCCTGGCGGCGGTCGCCGCGGCCTGCCTGCTGGCCGGGCCGAAGATCCTGCTGCTGCTGCCGGTCTGGCTGCTGGGCGTCTTGCTGTACCGGCGCATGCCGGCCTGGCCGCCGGCGCTGGCCTGGGCCTGCCTGCTGGCCTCGCTCGCCGCCGGCGCCCTGATGACCTGGCTCGACCTGTCCGACTTCCTGCGCGCGCGCCTGTACGCGGCGCTGCCGTTCGCCTGGCGCGCGCATTATTCGACGCAGTTCTTGTACGACAACCTGCTGGGCATCGTGGTGGCCGTGCACTTCGCCGCGGTCTCTTCGCTGGGCCGGCTGCCGCGCATCGTCGCACGCGCCGCGCGGCCGATCCGCTGGCTGGCCGGCTGCACCTTCACGCTGTACGTGTTCCACGGCCCGCTGATGGTGCTGGTGCGCGACGTGGCGGGCATCACCGCGCCGGGGCCCTTCTATGCCGCGCTGGCGCTGGGCGTCCTGGTCGCGGCCGAACTGACCGAACGGCGCGTCAAGTGGTACCGCCGGCGCATCGCGGCGCTGGGCCGGCCGGGTGGCGCGCGCCGGGTGGCCGGCATGGACGTCGACAGTGGCGACTTGCCACAACGACAGTGATCTTTTCAATCGTGCAATTGCATTAGTTGCAAGAAGTGTAGAATTGCCGAGGTGCCGGAGACGGCGGTTCGGTGGAAGTTGCAAGGAAATTCCTGTATGGCCAATCTGCGTCGTTCGCTCGTCATCAACTTTTTCTCATCGTCGGGCGCGGCGCTGTTGCAGTTCCTGGTCAGCATCCTGCTGGCGCGGATGCTCAGCCCGAGCGAGATCGGCGTGTTCTCGATGACGGTCGTGTTCGTCAACATCGCGCACATGTTCCGCGACTTCGGCGTCGCCAGCTACGTGCAGCGCGAACCCGACCTGACGGTCGAGAAGATGCGTTCGGCGATCGGCGTGATGCTCGCCACCTCCTGGTCGATCGCGCTGTTCCTGTTCCTGGTGAGCGCCCCGCTCGGCGCCTGGCTGCGCGAGCCGGGGATCGTGCCGGTGATGCGCGTGCTGGCGCTCGGCTTCCTGGTGGTGCCGTTCGGCTCGATCACCCATTCGATGCTGCTGCGCGAGCTGGCCGCCGACAAGCAGGCGGTCGTCACCGCGGCCGGCACGATCAGCTACTGCGTCAGCTGCCTGGCGCTGGCGGCGCTGGGATTCGGGACGATGAGCCTGGCCTGGGCCAACCTGATCAACATCTGCGTGTGCGCCCTCGTGTACATCCCGTTCCGCCCGAAGGGCATGCCGTGGCTGCCGTCGCTGCGCCACTGGCGCAACGTGGTCAACTTCGGCGTCGGCACCCTGCTGACGAACTGCGTGGAAGCCGTCAACGGTTCGATCCCCGACCTCCTGCTGGGCAAGCTGGGTAGCGCGCGCCTCGTCGGCCTGTACAGCCGGGCCAATTCGACCGTCTCGATCTTCAGCTATGCCGCCGGCACCACCATCACCTACGGCGCGCTGTCCTACCTGTCGCAGGCCCACCACCGCGGCGAGTCGCTGGCGCCGGTGCTGCGCCGCGCGACCGCGCTGCTGACCGGGATCGGCTGGCCGGCCTTCGCGCTGACCGCGGTGTTCGGCAAGGACCTGGTGCTGGCCCTGTACGGCGACAAATGGCTCGACTGCGTGCCCGCCATCGCCCCGCTCGCGCTGGCTGCCGGCATCACGATCCTGTTCCAGTACGCGCCGGCGGCGCTGAGCGCCATCGGCATGCCCTACCTGGGGGCGCTGCCGCAATTCGTCAGCGGCGTCGCCCGCGTCGTGTTCGGCTACCTGCTGTTCGACGGTTCGCTGGTCGCGTTCGCCTGGGCGATCAGCCTGGCGACCCTGGTCGGCGCGCCGGTGCTGGTTTACCAGCAGCGCCGCTACGTCGGCTTCGGCCCGCGCGCGCTGCTGGGGGGCGTGGCGCCCAGCGCGGCCGTCGCGGCGGTCTGCTTCGGCGCCGGGGTGCTGCTGCACCTGGCGCTGCCGGCGGCGCTGCCGCCGCTGCTGCGCCTGCTGGCGGTGACGCCGCCGCTGTGCCTGGTCTGGTACGCGGCGCTGCGCCTGACGCGGCACGAACTGCTGGACGAGGTACACCGCCTCGCCGCCGCCGCCAGGATGCGCGTGTCGCGCCTGCTGCGTCCGGCCGGGGCCTGAGCGGCGCGCCGCTCCATTCAATCATTCGGGAGTCGTCATGGATCGCAAATCGGTATTGGTCAGCATTCTCAACTGGAACAACGCGGCCCGGACGCTCGATTGCGTGGCGTCCCTGGAACGCATGCTCGCCGACGGCGGCGCCGGCGTGCAGGTGATGGTGCTGGACAACGCCTCCAGGCCGGAAGAGTTCGAGCGCCTGCGCGCCGGACTGCAAGCGGAGTCGCGCGACGCCCGCGTGACGCTCAGGCGCAACGACACCAACCTCGGCTTCACCGGCGGCCACAACGTGGCCGTGCAGGAGGCGATCGCCCAGGGCTACCGCTATATCTGGCTGCTCAACAACGACCTGGTGGTGCGTCCCGGCACGCTCGAGACGCTGGTGGCGGCGATGGAAGCCGATCCGCGCTGCGGCGCCGCCTCGCCGGTCATCCTGCCCGAGGACGGCCAGCACTACATCGCGGCCTGGGGCGCGCGGCGCGACTGGCGCCGCCGCACGGTCGAGTGGGCGGCGTCGCCCGAGATCGCGCGCCGCAACCACGAGCAGCATCCGGACGAGGTGTGCGTGGCCGGCACCGCGATCCTGCTGCGGGTGGCGGCGCTGGAACAGGTCGGGCCGCTCGACGAGCGCCTGTTCGCCTACGAGGACGACGCCGACATCTGCACGCGCCTGTCGCAGGCGGGCTGGCGTTGCAAGGTGGCGTTCGACGCCGAGGTGGTGCACGACTGGCGCACGCTGGAACAGCAGCCGCAGTATTTCTTCTACCTGATGGCGCGCAACGAGCCGATCTTCTGGTTCACCCACATGCCGCGCCCGCTGCGCCGCCTGCTGTGGCTCAAGCTGGTCAACCAGGGACTGTTCAACGTCAACCGCCTGCGCCGCAAGGGCATGCCGAAGCAGGCCGACGCCGCGCTGCTGGGCCTCTACGATTTCATGCGCGGCGCCGGCGGCGCGCCCGACCTCGGACGCAGCGCGCCGGCCTGGCTGCGCCTGGCGCTGGCGCTGTCCGGCTGGTGGCACCGCCGCCGCCTGCAACCGTTCGCGCCGGCCGCCGCCGGGGCTTGATCCCCGGGCCGGGACGGCCGCGGCCGGGCGGCTAGCGCGTGCCGGCGCCCAGCACGCGTTCGCAGGTGCGCAGGAACTGATGGGCCACGGCCGCGGTGCTGTGCTCGCGCGCCAGCCGCAGGCCGCCGTCGGCCAGTTGTGCGGCCAGCGCCGGGTCGCCGAGGATGCGCTCGACCGCGGCGGCGATCGCGTCCGGGTCGTTGCCGTCCACCAGCAGGCCGCTGACGCCGTCCGCGACGGCCTCCACCACGCCGCCGGCGCGCCCGCCGATCACCGGCTTGCGGCAGGCATTCGCTTCGCGGAACACCAGGCCGAAGCCCTCGGTATCGCCGTCCGGCATGGTCCGGTTGGGCATCAGGAACAGGTCGCACAGGCGCAGGTAGCGCAGCAGGTCGTCGTCCGACACCTTGCCGACCAGGGTCACCCATTCCTGCAGGCCCTCGGCGGCGATCAGCCGTTCCAGTTCGGGGCGCAGCTCGCCGTCGCCGACGATCAGGTAGTGCACGCCGGGACGGCGCGCCACCACCTGCTTCATGGCGCGCACGGCCATGTCGGCGCCCTTGCGCGGCACCATGCGGCCGACGGTCAGGATCACCTGCTTGCCGTGCAGGCCGTGGCGCGCCATCAGTGCCGGATCGCGTTCGCCCGGCGTGAAGCGGTCGACGTCGACGCCGTTCTGGATCAGCACCATCGAGGAGGGCGGCACGCCCATCGCGCTCATCGCGTCGCAGGTGAAGGAGCTGACCGCGACCACCTTGTCGGCCGCCAGCAGGAACTGCTTGCGCTTCTGGCCGAGGCGGCCGTCGGTGCGCGTCGTGATTTCCTCGCCGTGCACGTAGATCACCAGCTTGCAGCCGAACAGCTTTTTCAAGGCGATGCCGAGCCAGGAGCCGGTCACCAGCTCGCCCACGCACACCAGGTTGATGTCGTGCCGGCGCACCACCTGCGCCGCCTTGTACAGCACCTTCGCATACAGCGGCAGGTCCTGGGCCAGCAGGCGCCACAGCGAGACCAGCTTGTTGGCCGGCGGCGGCATCATCGCCGGGCGCAGCAGGCGGATGCGCTCGACCGGGAACGGCTGCGCAGCGTCGTGCTCGCGCCAGCCGGGGATGTCCTGGCGGTTCTGGTAGCTGGTGCTGGCGCTGAGCACGCGCACGCTGCCGGGCGGCATGTGGCGGCACAGGTTGTCGTACACGACGGCCGAGCCGCCGTGGATCGGCGTGAAGGTGCTGGCGACCAGCAGGCAGCGCACGTCGGTGGTGCCGCCGGCGGCGCCGGCGCGCGGCGCGGCCGGCACCGGGGTCGCGCGCGTCAGCATGTTGCGCGCCATCTGGAACGAGATGCGCTCGTCGCTCAGGCCCCAGGGCGTGAAGCGCGGCAGCTCGAACGGGTCGGTGCCGCCGTTCGCCGCGCCCATGCTGGTGGTGACGGCGGTACGGTAGCCGGCGGCCTTGACCATGTCCACGTGTTCGCGGCTGAAGTCCTTGCCGGGGCGTCCGTTGGGGTAGGCGAAGGCGTGCACGGCGCCGCCGACGATGGCTTCGAGTTCGGCCTTGCAGTCGCCGATCTCGGCGCGCGCCTGCTGCGCCGTGCATTCGTTCAGGATCGGGTGGTGCACGGTGTGGGCGCCGATCTCGAAGCCCTTGTTGTGCAGCGTGCGCACCGAGGCGGCGTCGAAGCCGCGCGGCAGCAGCAGCGGGCGGCAGGCCTGGGCCTCGAGCTGCTCCATGGCGTCCAGGCGCTGGCTCAGCGGCGCGTACTTCAGGCGCGCCTGCAACTGCTCGACCAGGCGCTCGCGCGCCCCGGGCAGGTCGAGGTCGGTGTACATGCCGAGGCCGGCCGGCAGCAGGGCGCCGCGCGCCGGCAGCGCGCGCACCGCCGCCAGGATGCGTTCGTGCCACAGCACGCCACCCTCGAGCGGGCCGGTGGTGATGAAAAAGGTGGCCGGCATGCGCCGGCGCAGCAGGGCCGGGGCGACGTTGTCGATCCACTCGGCGTAGCCGTCGTCGAAGGTGAGGGCGACCGCGCGCGCCGGCAGCGTGCCGCGCTTGAGCGCGGCGCTGGCTTCGGTCAGCGGCAGCACGTTGGCGTTGGCGCCGACGAAATCGAGGATCTGTTCGAAGCGCGCCAGGTTCAGTTCGCCCGGCGCCAGCGGATCGGCCAGCGTCGGCACCTTGTGGAACAGCAGCACCGACAGGCGCGCGGCCGGCCCGGCCGGCGACAGCAGCGACAGCATGCCGCGCATCATGGCCGGCTTGACGCCGCCGGCGGCGACGGGCGGGGTCGCGCGCGGCATGCTCATCGCGCGGCTTGCGTCTGCAGCGAACGGATCGGCGTCGTGCGCTTCGAGGGTAGCAGGATTTTTTCCAGGCATACGAGGATGACGACGATGTCGTAGTACAGGTCGAAATAGGCCAGCGACAGGAACGAGCCGCTGACGGCGTAGCCGATGAGGCAGACCTGGCACATGCGCGCCAGGTTTTCCGCCCACTTCAGGTCGGGCTGGGTGGCGCAGTACTTGCGCACCCGCGTGCCGGTGCGCCAGGCGAAGACCATCAGCATCATGAACATGGCCAGCCCGATGAAGCCGTGGTCGCCCAGCACCTGGAACCAGATGCTGTGCGCCACGTGGTAGTCGAGCGGGTTGGGCGCGTACAGCGCGAACATGCGCGGGGTGAACACGTTGTAGCCGCCGCCCAGCGGGAACGTGGAGGCGATGTTGATCGCGAATTTCCAGGCATTGATGCGGCCCTGGGCCGAACCGTCCTCATGGTATTCGTCGATGGTGTTCATGCGCTCGAACCAGGCTTCCGGCATCACGGCCGCGATCAGCGCCAC
>DAMAFT010000032.1:0-14027 GCA_031995805.1 Massilia sp. | reverse complement strand
CAGCGTGACGTTCTGGTCGTCCTGGGTCACCTTCAGGCCGGTCTGCTCGAGCAGGCGCAGCATGGTGCGCACGTCGTGCAGGCGCGGCACGTTCGACAGGGCGAGGTCGCCGCTGGTGAGCAGGCCCGCGCACAGGATCGGCAGTGCCGCGTTCTTGGCGCCCGAGATGGGGATGTCGCCGTGCAGGCGCTTGCCGCCGACGATCTGGAGTTTGTCCATGCTGGTCCTTTTAGCCTTGGTACTCTTCCGGGGTCAGGGTCTTCATCGACAGCGCGTGGATTTCCTCGCGCATGCGATCGCCGAGCGCCGCATAGACGACCTGGTGGCGCTGGATGCGGCTCTTGCCGGCGAAGGCGGTCGAGACGATCACGGCGCTGAAGTGCTGGCCGTCGCCCTCCACTTCGAGGTGGGTGCACGGCAGGCCTTTTTCGATGTAGCCGTGGATGAGTTCGGGTGTGGTAGCCACGTTGACAATCCTAATGAAATCAGTGACGCAGTTTATAACCGCGGCGAAGCATGTTGATGGCGATGGCCGCCAACGCCACGAAGAACACGGCGACGATGGCCAGGCTGGTCCAGGGCGAGACGTCCGACTTGCCGAAGAAACCATAGCGGAACCCGTCAATCATATAAAAGAACGGGTTGAAATGCGAGACTGCCAGCCAGAATGGCGGGAGTTTCTGGATCGAATAGAACACGCCGGCCAGGAATGTTGCAGGCATGATCAAAAAGTTCTGGAACGCGGCGAGCTGGTCGAACTTTTCCGCCCAGATGCCGGCGATCACGCCCATGGTGCCGAGGATGGCCGCGCCCAGCAGCGCGAACACGACGATCCACAGCGGCGCCACGAAGCTCAGGTGGGCGAACCAGGCGGTGATGATGAACACCCCGGCGCCGACGGCCAGGCCGCGCACGATCGAGGCCGTCACGTAGGCCGACAGGATTTCCCAGTGCGACAGCGGCGGCAGCAGGATGAACACCAGGTTGCCGGTGATCTTCGACTGGATGAGGGAGGACGAGGAGTTGGCGAACGCGTTCTGCAGCACGCTCATCATGACCAGGCCCGGGATCAGGAAGGACGTGTAGTTCACGCCGTCCAGCATCTGCACCTTCCCTTCGAGCACGTGGCCGAAGATCAGCAGGTACAGCATGGAGGTGACCACCGGCGCGGCCACGGTCTGCGTGGCCACCTTCCAGAAGCGCAGGATCTCCTTGTAGAACAGGGTGCGGAAACCCACCGAAAACAGGTTCATCGTGCGTTCCCCCCTTCCATGATCTGGATGAAGATGTCTTCCAGGTCGGCCTGCTGCAGCTGCATCTCGTCGATCTCGGCGCCGGCTTCGCGCAGGCGCGCCAGGATGCCCTCGACTTCCGAATACTCGTTCACGCGCAGGGTGTACTTGTTGCCGCCGTTGTTACCGTTGCCCGCATCGTGCTCGTCGTGCGCGACCAGGTGGCGCAGGCCTTCCGGCAGGCCGCCCTGCTTGAGGTGCACGACCAGCGAGGAACCGGACACGCGGCGCAGCAGCTGCGACATGGTGTCCAGCGCGACCACGTTGCCGGTCTTGAGCATGGCCACGCGCTGGCACATGGCCTGCGCCTCTTCCAGGTAGTGGGTGGTCAGCACGACGGTGTGGCCTTCGCGGTTCAGGCGCGAGATGAACTTCCATAGCGTCTGGCGCAGTTCGACGTCGACGCCGGCGGTGGGTTCGTCCAGCACGATCACGGGCGGCTTGTGCACCAGGGCCTGGGCCACCAGCACGCGCCGCTTCATGCCGCCGGACAGGGCGCGCATGTTGACGTCGGCCTTCGGGGTCAGGTCCAGGTTTTCCATGACCTCGTCGATCCACTGGTCGTTGTTCTTCAGGCCGAAGTAGCCCGATTGCAGGCGCAGCGTCTCGCGCACCGTGAAGAACGGATCGAACACCAGTTCCTGCGGCACCACGCCGAGCTTCATGCGCGCCTGGCGCTGGTCGGTCACGACGTCGTGGCCGTGGATGCGGATGCTGCCGACGTCCGGGCGGATCAGGCCCGCGATGGTGGAGATCAGGGTCGTCTTGCCGGCGCCGTTCGGGCCGAGCAGGCCGAAGAACTCGCCTTGCTCGATGCTCAGGGAGACGCCCTTGAGGGCCTTGAAGCCCTTGTAGCTCTTCTCGACGCTATCTATCTGGATGGCTGCTGTCATGCGGTGGGATGGCCCGGGCGTTGGTGGGCCGTGCAGGGAAACGAGCCATTATAGAAGAATTCCGGATTTCGGTCGGCGGACCGCCCGGCGCGGCGTCAGTATGGCCGGATGCCTAGCCTGGCGGCCAGCCTTTCCTTGTCCGCGCGCAACCTGTCGGCCAGGCCGGCGCATCCGTTCTGCTGCACCGCCTCGGCGAACGGCTGCTGGTGGGCCTCGATGAACCAGTCGCCCTGGATTCGCACGTCGTAGATCCGCCATCCCATGTGCCCGGTGCGCCGCAGGCGATAATCCAGCGCCAGCACCCCGCCGTCGGCCGTCGCCATGCGCGTGGGGACGATAGCGTCGGCATCGGCATCGACGAGGCGCGGCGGCGCCACCTCGACCGGGCCGCGGGCTCGCGCCAGCGCGTCGGTATACGCCATGAGCATCAGCTGGGTGTATTCGTGCACGAACATGGCGTGCTGGTTGGGGGTAGCCTGGCGCCAGTAGCGCCCGGCCGTGATCCGGGTCGCGGTCGTCCAGTCGGTAAACGGCAGGAAGTTGTTGCACACCAGCTGGAACAGCCGCTCGCGGTCGCCCGCCTGGATGGCGCCGTCGGCGGCGATGGCGTCCACCAGGCCGGTGCCGAGCACGCGCACCAGCGCGTCCGGCGCTACATCGGCCAGGTGCATGGAATCGAAGAAACGCATGGAGTCGGTCATCGGCCGGGCTCGCTGGTCACCGGCGCGGACGCGCCGTGTTTCCACTGGCGGTTGCGCTCGCCCAGCATGGCGACCAGCGCATCGATACCGCCCTTGCTGATCTCGGCGGCAAAGCGCGGCCTCACGGCCTCGACCAGCCACTCTCCCGTCACGTTGATGTCGTAGATCTTCCAGCCGACGCGCGGCACGCTTTCCAGGCGGTAGGCGAAGACGCGCGGCGCGCCGCCGGCCACGGCGACCCGCGAGCGGACCTCGGCTTCGGTGTCCTGCGGGGCGAGGCGCACCTGGTCGAACACCGGCGCGCCGTCCGCCGCCACGGCCAGGGCGTCGGCATACGCATGCACTACCAGGTCGCGGAATTCGGATTGCAGGCGGCGCTGCTGGTCGGGCGTGGCCTGGCGCCAGAAGCGGCCCACGGCCAGGGCCGTCATGCGGTAGGAATCGAGGTGGGACAGCAGGCGCGCTTCGACCAGCCCGGCGAGCGCGCGGCGATCGCCTTTGCGCATGCGCGGCGCGGCCTTGACGGCGTCGGTCATCTCGGTGAAGACGCGCTTGAGCAGGGCGTCGGGCGCTTCCACGGCGGCCTCCGGCGCGGCGATGGCGCCGCTGGAAAATGCAAGAAAGGCGGTGGTCGCGATCAGCGATGCGGTGGGCCTCATGTCGTCCTTGTACGCTGGATGTCGAGGCGCCCACTCTACGCCGGAATGTTACTTACCGTCAACAAAAAGGCGGGCTGCCGCGCATGCGTTGCCGCCGGCCGGCGTGCGCAGCCCGTCCGGGCCTCAGCCGCGCCCGAGCAATTCGTCGACGCCGTATAGCTTGGCCAGCGCATCGACATTGGCCGGCACGTTGACGAATTTCAGGGCGCGTCCCTGCGCCTGGGCGCGGCGCTGCCAGGCCAGCATCAGCGACAGGGCCGAGGAATCGGCGGCCTTGACGCCGCCGAGGTCGAACACGGTCTCGCCGGCGGCCACCGCCGCGCAGCCCTGCTCCAGCGCCGCCTGGGCGTTGTGGAAGGTCAGGGCGTCGAGCGAGAGCATGGGGTTGGCTTCGGCCATGCTTACTTCTGCGGTGCGGCCAGCGGCTTGGCGGCCAGCTGCTGGTTGCGGTCGCGCAGCTTCTTGATCAGGCCGTCGACGCCACCCTTGGAGATTTCCGAATTGAAGGTGCTGGTATAGGTCTGGACCAGCCAGGCGCCCAGCACGTTCAGGTCGTAGATCTTCCAGCCCTGCGGGCCCTTGGACAGGCGGTAGTTCAGGGTGATCGGCTCGCCGCGGGTCACGTTGACCTGCGAACGCACTTCGACGTCGGTGTCGGCCGGGTCGGCGCGGAACGGCTTGAACTCGACGGTTTCGTTCTTGATCTGCGACAGCGCGCCCGAGTAGGTGTACACCAGCAGGGTACGGAATTCCTCGGTCAGCTGCTGCTGCTGCTGCGGGGTGGCCTGGCGCCAGTGGCGGCCGGCGGCCTGCGCCGTCATCTTCTGCGAATCGACGTAGGGCAGGATCTTGGAATTGACCAGGTCCATGATCTTCTGGCGGTTGCCGGCCTGGATGTCCTTGTCCGACTTGACGGTGTTGATGACGTCGTTGCTGATGCGCTTGACCAGCGCATCCGGCGCTTCCTGGGCGATGGCGGCCGGTGCCAGGACGCTGGCGGAGACGGCCACGGCGGCGGTCATGATCAGTTGTGCGATGGGTTTCATAATATCCTTCGTCGGTTGGGGCGGGCCGCCATTGCGGCCCCGCCTGCATTGTTATTTCGTGGCCGGGGCGGGCGTGACCGGGGCCGGCACCGGCGGGTTGTTCGGCGCCGAACCTGCCGCCGGGGGTGCCGCTTCCGCCGCCGGCACGGCGGCATCGCCGGCGCCGTCGTCCGGCGACTGCGCTTTCTTGACGCCCAGCTTTTCCTGGACCTTCTCGATGCGGTCGTGGATCTTCTCGGCCCGCTCCTGCGCCTTGTCGGTGTCCAGCACCTGGCTTTCGCGGCGCTGCAGGTAGCCGTCGCGCAGGAACTCGTAGCGGTCGAGCGCGGCTTCTTCCAGCAGCCTCGAGGCGTCCAGGACGCTGGCGCGCTGGTCGACGGCGCGCAGCACGACGCCGCTGTTACGCCACGGCACGTCGTTCACGTGGGTCCACGGATCCCCCCACCAGTCGCCCGGCAGCGCAGCGGTATCGCGGATCGTAGATGGGCCCAACAATGGCAACATCAAGTAGGGACCGGCCGGCACGCCCCAGTAGCCCAGCGTCTGGCCCAGGTCTTCGTTGTGCTTGCGCAGGCCGACCGGGGTGGCGATGTCGAGCACGCCCGCCAGGCCCAGCGTCGAGTTGACGGCGAAGCGGGTCAGGTCGGAAAAGCCGTCCTGGCCCTTGAACTGGGCGAAGTTGTTCAGCGAGCTCCACAGGTCGGACAAGTTGCCGAAGAAATTGTTCACACCGGTCTGCACGAAGCTCGGGGTGACGTTCTTGTAGACGGTGGCGGCCGGCTTCAGCGCGGTGCGGTCGACCGCGTCGTTGAAGCTGAACATGGCGCGGTTGAACTTCTCGAACGGATCGCGCGGATTGGTCGTAGCGCAGCCGCTGAGCAACAGGGCAACGCCGGCGGCCACTGCAAGGCCGCGCACGCGGAATCGTCCAGATGCGTTACGGGTCGTCATTTATCACCGTCCTTTCCGTCGGCTGCTTTGCTATAAATAAATTGGTTGATCAAGTCTTCGAGCACGGCCGCCGACTGCGTGCGGGTAATGCGGTCGCCCTCGGCCAGGTTGTTGGTATCGCCGCCGGCCTCGATGCCGACGTACTGCTCGCCCAGCAGGCCCGAGGTCAGGATCTTCAGCGAGCTATCCTTCGGAAACTTGTAGGCCGGGTCCAGGTCGAGGCGCACATTGGCCTGGAAGGTCTTGTCGTCGAAGGAAATCGCACCGACCCGTCCCACCACCACGCCCGCGCTCTTGACCGGCGATTGCGGCTTGAGGCCGCCGATGTTGTCGAACCGGCCCGTGACCGCATACGTCTTGCTGAACGAAATCGTGCTCATGTTACCGGCTTTCAGTGCCAGGAATAGGAGCGCCACCGCACCCAACAGGACAAACAATCCGACCCAGACGTCAATAGATTTGCGATGCATAAGTTTTCCTAATATATAACGCTGATTTTAATTACTTATTAAACATCAACGCCGTCATGATGAAGTCCAGGCCCAGCACCATCAACGATGCCACGACGACGGTGCGGGTGGTCGCGCGCGACACGCCCTCCGGCGTCGGTTTCGCCTCGTAGCCCTGGAACAGGGCGGTGAAGGTGACGGCGATGCCGAACACCAGGCTCTTCAGGACACCGTTCATGACGTCGCGCCGCACGTCGATGTTGGCCTGCATCTGCGACCAGAACGCGCCCTCGTCGACGCCGATCAGCTGCACGCCGACCAGGTAGCCGCCGATCACGCCGATGGCCGAGAACACGGTCGCCAGCACGGGCATGGCGATCAGGCCGGCCCAGAAGCGCGGCGCCAGCACGCGCTGGATCGGGTTGACGGCCATCATTTCCATCGCGGCGAGCTGCTCGCCCGCCTTCATCAGGCCGATCTCGGCCGTCAGCGACGTGCCGGCGCGGCCGGCGAACAGCAGCGCCGTCACCACCGGACCCAGTTCGCGCAGCAGCGACAGCGCCACCAGCTGGCCGAGCTTTTCCTCGGCGCCGAACTGGCTCAGCGTGTAGTAGCCCTGCAGGGCCAGCACCATGCCGACGAACAGGCCGGACACGACGATGATCAGGAGCGAGTAGTTGCCGATGAAATGGATCTGTTCCGAAATCAGGGCCGGCCGGCGCAGGGCGCCGGGCGCCCGTCCCAGCAGCTTGACGAAGGAACGGGCGACGAAGCCGATGCGCGCGAACATGTCGAGCACCAGGCTGCCGATAAAGCCGAGCAAGTTAGTCATCACTTCCGGCCTCCCAGGCCCAGGTCTTCGGCCAGCGACTTGCCGGGATAGTGGAACGGCACCGGACCGTCCGGCTGGTTGTTGATGAACTGGACGACGTACGGGTCGGTCGAGCGGCGCAGGTCTTCCGGCGTGCCCTCGGCCACGATCCGGCCCGACGCCATGAAGTAGACGTAGTCGGCGATGGCGAAGGTTTCGTTCACGTCGTGCGAGACCAGGATCGAGGTCGAGCCGAGCGCATCGTTCAGGTTGCGGATCAGGTTGGCGGTCACGCCCATCGAGATCGGGTCGAGGCCGGCGAACGGCTCGTCGTACATGATCAGTTCAGGGTCGAGCGCGACGGCGCGTGCCAGCGCCACGCGCCGTGCCATGCCGCCCGAGATCTCGTTCGGCTTGAGTTGCTGGGCATTGCGCAGGCCCACGGCGTTCAGGCGCATCAGCACCAGGTCGCGGATCAGCTCTTCCGGCAGCTCGGTGTGCTCGCGCAACGGGAAGGCCACGTTCTCGAACACGGTGAGGTCGGTGAACAGCGCGCCGAACTGGAACAGCATGCCCATCTTGCGGCGCAGGCGGTAGACGCCCTCGGTATCGAGCTGGTTGATGATCTCGCCGTTGACGGCGACGGTGCCCTGCTGCGGACGGATCTGGCCGCCGATCAGGCGCAGCACCGTGGTCTTGCCGCAGCCGGAACCGCCCATCACGGCAATCAGCTTACCGCGCGGGAAATCCATGCGCAGGTTCGACAGGATGGGGCGATCTCCATACGAAAAATGCAGATCGCGGATTTCGACGAGGTTGGACACGGTGAATTTGGCTATTTTGAGAATCTCATATTGTAGTGCAGAAACGGCAAGGCCTGCTGGCGACGCCCCGTTTCCGGATCTGTTATCGACGTGATATTACAACACTAATGAACAAAAAGTCAGATAATTACTTTCGTAAGTGCTTGTTTTTAATAAGTTATGCATACACCGCCCAGTGTACTTTATTGATCCATATTAACAGTTCTTTACGGAAACTCACACCGTGCACTCGTTACTCAATGTAACCCCATGATGGAGGACGGGCACCTGCCGGATGGCGGGTATGCCTGCGTCGAGCATGCCATACGGCTGCCCGCACGCACGATACCTGTGACCTTATTTACAACAGGTTAAAATAATGTCGAGGCATCCTTGCGTAAATGTAACATTTTGCGGTAGTTCAAACGAACACACTATGGTCCGTTCAACCAGTCCTTCCACCAGCCGGATCGTCGGCGCGCAGTTCGCGAAGTTCGCCGTCGCCGGCGGCCTCGGGACGGCATTGCACTACCTGGTGCTGGTCGTACTGGTATCGCTGCTCGGCGTGGCGCCGGGGCGGGCGGCGTTCGCGGGAGCGGCGGCCGGGGCTTGCCTGGTCTACCTGCTGAACCGCCGCTACACCTTCGCCAGCCGCCGCGACCACCGCCATACCCTGCCCCGCTTCGTGGCGCTCGCCGTGGCCGGCGCGCTGCTCAACGGCGTCCTCGTCGGCGCGCTGAGCGGCGCCGGCCTCCACTACCTGCTGGCCCAGGTCGCCGCGACGGCGGCGGTCCTCGTCCTCAATTTCATCGTGAGCAAGACATGGATATTCCGTTAGCTACCCAGGCGCCGGAGCATCCCGCGCTCAGTCCGCGCCCGCCCGGCACCATGCCCAGCATCTCGGTGGTCGCGCCCGCCTACAACGAAGAGGAAGTGCTGGAAATCTTCCACCGCCGCGTCACGGGCGTGCTTGCCGGACTCGGCTGCCAGTACGAGATCGTGCTCGTCAACGACGGCAGCCGCGACGGCACGCTGGCGCTGATGCACGCGCTGCGCGAACGCGATCCGCACCTGACCGTGATCGACCTGTCGCGCAACTTCGGCAAGGAAATCGCCCTCAGCGCGGGCCTGGACCACACCAAGGGCGACGTCGTCGTCGTGCTCGACTCCGACCTGCAGGATCCGCCGGAACTGATCCCGCAACTGCTGGACGCCTGGCGCGAGGGCTACGACGTCGTGTACGGCATGCGCGCCGAGCGCGACGGCGAGACCTGGTTCAAGAAATTTACTGCTCGCCATTTCTATAGTGTTATCAAGAAGGTCAGCCGGGTCGACATTCCCAAGGACACGGGCGACTTCCGCCTGATGTCGCGCCGCGCCGTGGAAGCGCTGGGCAAGCTGCGCGAGGAACACCGCTTCATGAAGGGGCTGTTCGCCTGGGTCGGCTTCCCGTCCCGGCCGCTGCTGTACCGGCGCGACCCGCGCGCCGCCGGCAATACCAAGTGGAATTACTGGAAACTGTGGAACTTCGCCATCGAGGGCATCACCTCGTTCACGGTCGCCCCCCTGAAAGCGAGCACTTACCTCGGCCTCGTGGTGGCCGTGCTGTCGCTGATGTACGCCGTGTTCGTGATCTGGAAGGCGCTCATGTATTCCGACCCGGTGCGCGGCTACCCGTCCCTGATGACGGTGATCCTGTTCCTGGGCGGTGTGCAACTGATCTCGGTGGGGCTGCTGGGGGAATACGTCGGCCGCATCTACAACGAGGTCAAGCGGCGCCCCCTGTACCTGGTGAACCGCCTGCTCGATTCGGAACTGCCGGGGGAATTCAGCAACCGGCGCGAGCGCAGGCAGCAGGCAAGGCCGGGCTCGTCGCCGTTGCAGCGGGTCAGTCATTGAGCATCGCCCGTCGCCCCGGCGCCGGGGCGACGGGGCGACGGTGTCGTTATTGCATCGTGTAGCTCTGCTGCGCCGTATCCACCGCGAAGTTACGCGCGGTATCCCAGTAAGTAAAACTGTAGCGCACCACGTCGCCGATCTTCAGGCCGCCCGCCACGTAGCTGTTGTTGCTGCCGTCCAGGCGCATGCGCACGTTCTGCTGCGGGCCGTTGTTGACGGTGTAGTGCACGTCGGCCCAGCCGCCGGTGGTCGTGTTGAATTGCAGCGTCGTCGCCGACAGTTGCGTCACCGAGGTCGGCCCGGAGGGCGGCGGGGTCGTCGTCGTGCCGGAATCCCAGACGATGTCGTCGATCGCGAACTGGAACGTCGAGGCCGGCAAGCGGTTGGCGTCGCTCGAGATCATGAAGACGTCGAGGGTCGACTGCAGCGCCACCTTCGGTCCGATCAGCGTCGAGACGGGAATCGTCGCCGTGGCCCAGTCGCCGTTGCGCACCAGCCCGTAGGCCGTGGTGTTTGCCGGGAAGCTGACCCAGTTCTGGTTGGTGTAGGTATCGCCGATGCCGATGTTGAACGAGACGTTCGCCGGGATCTTGATGCGGAAGCGCATCGTGCCGTTGCGGTAGTTGGTCAGGTCGCGCGCCTGGCGCGCCTGGATGCCGCCGCCCCACCACTGGTTCGGCGCCGTGTAGGCCCAGGCGATCACGTTGCTGCCTTCGTACGGGGCGGTAGTGCCGGCGCCGCTGGACGCGCCGTTCCACAGGAAGATGTCGGAACTGGTGCCCGCCACCAGCTTGGCGTTGACGGCCGTGGTGTCGGTGAACACGCCGAACTTGCCGGCGACTTCCGGCACGGTCTGGTTGCCCAGCTTGACGGCGCCCTTGCCGTCGAGCTGGTAGACGCGCACGTAGTCGACGTAGGTCGTGGCCGGCAGCGCCGCCGTGACCTGCTCCGGCGTGGCGGCGTCGGTGAAGTTGCCGCCCACGGCCATGTTCAGCAGCAGGTAGAACGGCGCCTGCAGCGCGGTCGAGTTCACCGGCAGCGGCGCGTCGTACATATTCCGCTCGACGCCGTTGTCCACCACGGTGAAGCGCATCTCGCTCTCGGTCCAGTACAGGCGGTAGGTGACGAAGCGGTTGGCCAGCGAGGTGGTCGGCACGTACCAGTTCTTGGTCTGCCAGGCGGTGGAAGCGGCGCAGCTCTCGTTGCCGGGCACGCAGGCGGCCTGCTGCCAGGTGATCACGTTGGAGCCGACGAAGTTGTTGGCCGACGGATTGCCGCCGGCCGCCGCGCGGCTGGCGGCCTTGTGGCCCATCTCCATGATGTCGATCTCGCCGTTGCGCGGCCAGGTCTGCGCGCTGGTGCCCAGCATCCACGCGGCCGGCCACAGCCCGGTGGTGAGGTTCGGCGTCGCCATCCGGATCTCGATCATGCCGTACTGCACCTGCACCTTGTTGTGGCTCTCGATCTTGCCGGACGTGAAGGCATTGCTGCCCACGGCCTGGCGCTGGGCGCGCAGCGCCAGCGCCCGGGTGCCCGGCTCGAACGGCACGTCCGCGATCGAGACATTGTTCGGGCTGTAGTACTGCAGTTCGGCATTGCCGTTGCCGCACAGATTGGGGCAGCCGTTGCCGTCGATGACGTTCCAGGTCGCCGTATTCACGCTGGCGCCGTTGAACTCTTCCGACCACAGCAACTGGCCGATGACGGGATTGGTGACGCTGGCCGAGGCTTGCGCGCCGCAGGCCAGCAGCAAGCCTGCGACGATGAGTTGGAAAGGTTTCCGTTTCAAGTGATGCTGATCGTTCTGATTATTCACATCGACTCCTCTGTGTCACTCCAAGAGAAATGCGGTGCCGGCAGGAATACCGTCCCGCGCTGTGCCGGCTCGCCGGCCGGCTTGGTACGAACGCTTGTGGAAGCCAGGATTGGAAACGTTTCCAATACATATGTGAAAAATATAGGCTTATTTGTAAAATCAGTCAAATCAAAACGTGTGCGGTGTTTGCGTTTGCGCAAATTTTTTCATGTGCAAATGCAAAAACGGCCCGGGGAAACCGGGCCGTTTTGGACAGCGGAAGACGGCAATCAGCGCGGCAGGTCCGACGCGCCCATCAGGAATTCGTCGACGGCGCGCGCGCACTGGCGGCCTTCGCGGATCGCCCACACGACCAGCGACTGGCCGCGACGCATGTCGCCGGCGGTGAACACCTTCGGCACCGAGGTCTGGTAGCAGGTTTCGCCATCCACCGTGGCGCGCACGTTGCCGCGCGCATCCTTCTGCACGCCGAAGGCGTCCAGCACCTGCTGCACCGGCGA
The DNA here is from genome assembly GCA_031995805.1 of Massilia sp. Taxonomy (GTDB): domain Bacteria; phylum Pseudomonadota; class Gammaproteobacteria; order Burkholderiales; family Burkholderiaceae_D; genus Telluria. The sequence goes on along the minus strand of DAMAFT010000032.1, from coordinate 2,207 downwards.
GACGAAGCCCATCGCCAGCAGCACCAGGTCGGCCTTGATCTCGAATTCCGAGTCCGGCACTTCGGCCATCTTGCCGTCCTTCCATTCGACGCGGCAGGCGATCACCTTCTCGACCTTGCCGCCCTTGCCTTCGAAGCGCTTGGTGGCGACGGCGAAGTCGCGCTCGCAGCCCTCTTCGTGCGAGGACGAGGTGCGCAGCTTGGTCGGCCAGTACGGCCACACCAGCGGCTTGTTCTCGTGTTCCGGCGGCATCGGCATCAGTTCGAACTGGGTGACGCCGGCGGCGCCGTGGCGGTTCGAGGTGCCCACGCAGTCGGAGCCGGTATCGCCGCCGCCGATCACCACGACGTGCTTGCCGGTGGCCTTGATCTGGTCCTTGACCTTGTCGCCGGCATTCACGCGGTTCTGCTGCGGCAGGAATTCCATCGCATAGTAGACGCCCTTCAGTTCGCGGCCCGGCACCGGCAGGTCGCGCGGCTGCTCGGCGCCGCCGGCCATGACGACGGCGTCGAAATCCTTCGCGAGGTCTTCCGGGAAGATGGTTTCGCGCGCCATGTTGCTGACGGCGGTCGGGAAGTCCTTGCCGATCAGGGTGCTGGTGCGGAAGGTCACGCCTTCGGCCTTCATCTGCTCCACGCGGCGGTCGATCAGGCCCTTTTCCATCTTGAAGTCGGGGATGCCGTAGCGCAGCAGGCCGCCCACGCGGTCGTTCTTCTCGAACACCGTCACGTCGTGGCCGGCGCGCGCCAGCTGCTGGGCGGCGGCCAGGCCGGCGGGGCCGGAACCGACGACCGCGACCTTCTTGCCGGTGTTGTTGGCGGCCGGTTGCGGCACGATCCAGCCATGTTCCCAGCCGGCGTCGGCGATCTTGCGCTCGATCGACTTGATGCCGACCGGCTCCTCGTTGATGCCCAGCGTGCAGGCGGCTTCGCACGGCGCCGGGCAGATGCGGCCCGTGAATTCCGGGAAGTTGTTGGTCGAATGCAGGTTCTCGACCGCGTAGCGGAAATTGCCGTGGTAGACGAGGTCGTTCCAGTCGGGGATCTGGTTGTTGACGGGGCAGCCGGTATTGCAGAACGGGATGCCGCAATCCATGCAGCGCGCACCCTGCACCTTGGCTTGCGCGTCGGTCAGGGTGATGGTGAATTCCTTGTAGTTCTTGAGGCGGACGGCGGGTTCCAGGTGGTCTTCTTCCTGGCGCTGGAATTCCATGAAGCCGGTGATTTTACCCATGAGTGTTCCTTGATATTGTGGGGGCGCTGGGCCTTGTATTCGTGTTCTTTGCAAGAGCGGCTTCGGCGAGGACACTGGATGCCTGCCGTGGCAGGGTCCCCATGTCCTCGCGTCGCCGAATCAGGCCGCCAGCTCGATCTTGTCGTTGGCTTCTTCCATGCTGCTGTTGTGCATTTCTTCCAGCGCGCGCTTGTACTCGGTCGGGAAGACCTTGACGAACTTGGCGCGGCTGGTGGCCCAGTCGTCCAGCAGGTTGCGGGCGCGGGTGGAGCCGGTGTGCTTGAAGTGGCGCTCGATCAGGCGCTTCAGGATCGCCTCGTCGGACTCGCGCTCGCCGTTGCGGGTCTGCGCATGCCACGTCGCCTTGTCGCCGCCCTGCTCCTTCGCCGACAGCACGCGCTCGAGCGCCACCATCGCGGTATTGCACTTCTGCTCGAACTCGCCCTTCGGATCGTAGACATAGGCCACGCCGCCCGACATGCCCGCCGCGAAGTTGCGGCCGGTGTCGCCCAGCACGACGATGGTGCCGCCGGTCATGTATTCGCAGCCGTGGTCGCCGACACCCTCGACGACGGCGGTAGCGCCCGAGTTGCGCACGGCAAAACGTTCGCCGGCCACGCCGTTCAGGAAGGCTTCGCCGGCGATCGCACCGTACAGCACGGTGTTGCCGACGATGATGTTATCCACCGCCCAGCCGCGGAATTCCGTGTTCGGACGCACGATGATGCGGCCGCCCGACAAGCCCTTGCCCACGTAGTCGTTGCCCTCGCCCACCAGGTCGAGCGTGATGCCGTGGGCCAGGAAGGCGCCGGCCGACTGGCCCGCCGTGCCCTGCAGCTGGATGTGGATGGAATCGTCCGGCAGGCCGGCATGGCCGTAGCGCTTGGCGACCTCGCCCGACAGCATGGCGCCGACGGTGCGGTTCAGGTTCTTCACCGGCGAGATGAAGGAGACGCGCTCGCCCTTTTCCAGCG
>DAMAFT010000031.1:0-14054 GCA_031995805.1 Massilia sp. | reverse complement strand
ACCTGGCCTCGAATGGGACACATCGCATGAACAAGACAGTTTTCAGCGCCGGCTTCGCCCTGGCGCTCTGCAGCATCGCAACGGCGGCGACGCCGGACTACGGCAGATTATTGCAGCCGGCCCGGCCGGACATGCCGCTGGCCCATCCCATCGCTACCCGCGACCTGGCGCCGCCGCCGTTCTCGCTGCTGTCCGAGCGTCCCGTCAAGCCCGCCTACGTGCCCGGGCTGCCCGGCCTGCGCACGGGTGCGCCGGCCACGGACGACTTCGGGCGCAAGGCGCCGAAGTACGACGCGGTGTTCATCCGCCAGAGCCGGGTGGAAAACGGCGTGGTCGTGATCCCGCCGGGCGGCCTGGCCTACATGGAAGACACCTGGGGCGGCGAGGTCGCCCTGCGCGGCGAGCGCATCCCGGTGCTGGGCAAGACCAGCACCTACGTCGACTACGACATGTCGATCGTGGTGAAGGACAACGTCACCATCCCGGCCGGGCAGAGCGTGGTCGTGGGCGGCCAGGTCTACCACTACTACGCCACCGTCGGCCACGAGCAGACGGCCAACCATACGCTGCACGTGCGCACCGTCGCCGGCACCGACTGGGAGTGGGCGTTCGGGGCGCCGGTGCTGTCCACCACCCAGACCGGGTGGTGGGGCGGCACGAAATTCGCCCAGCTCTACAACCAGGGCCAGGCGCGCGAGGTGACGCGCGAGAAGCTGGTGTTCGACTGGATCAGCGGCGTGCGGATGGACCGCCTGGTGCTGGCCGACGAGAACCTGTTCGCCGGTGCGGCCGGGGCCGGAGACAGCTGGCGCGCCGGGACGCGGACCGTGCGCGTGGCGAAGGTCGACGCGGCCGCCGGCACCGTCGACGTCGAGATCGTCGAAGGCGGCAAGGTCGCCTTCCGCAAGACCCTGGGCCCGGTGCGCAAGGACCTCCTGATCGAGGACACGGCCTCGCGCAAGGCGCTGGTGTTCGAGCATGGCGACATCGTCGGCTTCCTGTCGCCCTGGCCCGAGCCGTTCCAGGGCGGCAAGGCCAACCTGAAGATCTACGCCAAGGCATACAGCCTGGCCTACGGCGCCGACTTCGCCGCCGACCCGCGCTTCGCGGTGTTCCCGATCGCCTGCCCGACCGGGCACAATTTCGGATTCATGCTGGTCAACAAGCAGGAAATCCGCATCCCGGCCGGCGCGGCCGTCGCCGGCCCGCAGGGGTATTTCAGGGTCGCCGTCGACCGCACCGGCGCCGGCGAAGTGACGGCCTGGCACATCGAGGACGCGCAGGGCAACAAGTCCAACAACCTGGGCGGACCCGGCATCGCCAACGTCGACCTGGTGCTGGGCCAGGGCCGGGTGGCCGGTCAGGCCATCCTGAAGGACGTGGGCAGGGACATGCTGATGCGCAGCTATGCGGCGGGACGGCCGGCCGAGACCGCCCCGTGATCGAAGCCGCCGTCGCCGGACCCAGCGTCCTGTACACCTCGGACAGGTACGCCAGCCGCGACCTGGCGGCGGCCGGCACGCCGCCCCGGACCCACGCGTTTCCGACTGGATCGGCGCCAGGCTGTCAGCGCATGCCGCCCGAACCGACGATGATCTCGCCCGCCACCCAGCCGGCATCGTGCGAGGCGAGATAGGGGACGATCGGTGCGATGTCCCGCACCTGGCCGATGGCGCCGGGCCGGGACGGATCAGCCTGGATACTGAAGCAATCGATGTCGAAAATATTTACACTCGACCCGGATGAATCGATCAATATTTCCTCAACTAATTGTTTTCAATTAGGAAATTTATGTTGGCACATGTTTTGCTTAATTGACTGGAAATAATTTTTTATTCCACAATACCTCGTCCAAGGCAAACCCATGACCGCTCTGTCCTTCGTCCGCACCATCGCCGCCGCCTGCACCATGGCCCTCGCTTCCCAGGCCGGCGCCGCCGTCCTGACGGTGGACGGCGCCGGCATCCTCACCGGCGCGACCAACGTCACGATCGGTGGCGCGCTCTACGACGTGAGGTTTGCGGAAGGATCGTGCAATTCGCTGTTCAACGCTTGCAGCGCCAGCGCGTTCGCATTCACCACGCAGGCGAGCGCGACGGCGGCTGTCCAGGCCCTGCTGGACCAGGTCTTCATCGATGGGACCGCAGGGAATTTCGACAGCACGGCCAACAAGATCGCGGGCTGCACCAATGCCATCAATTGCTACGCCTTCGTGCCGTACCTGTCATCGTTGAATGCATCGAGTATCGGCATCATGTATGCCCTGAATCGCGCCGCAGGCTACGGCACCGATGCCGTCGCTGTCGCCAGCTACGCGAAGGCAAGCGACACGACCAACTCCACGACCTATACCTACGCCATCTTCAGCCCGTCCGCTCCCGCCGCGGTCCCCGAACCCGGCTCGCTCGCCCTGGTCGGCGCGGCGCTGCTGGGACTGGCCGCGGCGCGCCGCCGCAAGTCCTGACGCGGGACGGGCCGCGCCGGTCGCGGACGGTGTCGACATGGTGTTAAGGTAGCGTTTTCCACCACGCGAGGACCGTATGTTCAAGAAACTGGCTGCGGATGCCCTGGGCATCAGCGATATCGGCGTCATCGTCGGCCCGGCCGACTACGACAAGGTCGATGCGGACGACTACCTGTTCGGCGAGGACGGCGAGCAGATCTTCTTCCTCATCAAGAGCAAGAAGGACGAATATTGCTTCACCAACCTTGCGCTGGTGCATGTCGACGGCGACTCGGCCATCTCGTCGAAGCGCTCGATCAAGCGCTACGACTACGCCTCGCACCGGATCTTGGGCGTCAGCATCGAGACCGCCGGCACGCTGGACATGGACATCGAGCTCAAGTTCAGCGTGAACGACGCGCGTTTTTCCATCGACGTGAAGAAGACCTTCATCGAACAGCTGAAGGACATCTACAAGGCCTTGATCACCATCGGCAAGCAGCAGAACCGCGACGCCGCCTGCCGCGACAACGCCCTGCGCGCGCTGGAAGCGACGGCGTCGGTGCACAAGCTGAACATCGCGCCGGCGGGCGGCACGCTCGCCAGCCAGTACGGCGAACTGCTGGCGGCGTTGAACACCGCCATGTTCGAGACGCACACCAAGCGCGACTTCAGCGACGTGTTCGCCAAGTACATCCATAACTGAGGCGAGCGGGGCGGCCCGTCATGGCCGCTCGGCCGCCGCGTGCCCCGCGGCGCCCGCGCCGGTACTTTTCGTCAGGCGCAATAACCATTCGACTTTCCTTGAATCCTCGAAGCATGATATATTTCGACTATTCTTGAAATATGGATGGTCATCATGGAATCCACCCAAGCCGTCGCCGCCCTGGCCGCGCTGGCCCACCCGTCGCGCCTGGCCGCCTTCCGACTGCTCGTGCAGGCCGGGCCGGCCGGCCTGGCGGCCAGCCGGATCGCGGCGTCCCTCGACATCGCCGCCTCGTCGCTGTCGTTCCACCTGAAGGAACTGGCGCACGCGGGCCTGGTCGGGTCGCGCCAGGACGGCCGCTTCGTGATCTACGCGGCCCGCTTCGACATGATGGACGCGCTGCTGGGTTTCCTGACGGAGAACTGCTGCGGCGGCGTTCCCTGCGGTCCCGGCGACCCGTGCCGACCCGCGACCGATGCCCCCTGACCCTGCCGATCCTGCCCCTGTCATGTCCACCATCGCCATCCGCCCCGCCGCCGCGGCCGACGCCGCGCCCATCGCCGCCATCTACAACGACTACGTCGCCGCGACGACGATCACCTTCGAAGAGCAGCCGGTCGCCGACGCCGACATGGCCGCGCGCATCCGCGACGTCGGCGCCGCCGGCCTGCCGTGGCTGGTCGCCACGCTCGACGGGCAGGTGGTCGGCTACGCCTATGCGACGCCCTGGCGCGCCCGCGCGGCGTACCGGCATGCGGTCGAGAGCACCGTGTACCTGCGCCCGGACGCGCAGGGCAGGGGCTGGGGCCGCCGCCTGTACGGGGACCTGATCGACGCGTTGCGGGCACGCGGCCTGCGCACCGTCATCGCCGGCATCGCGCAGCCGAACGCGCACAGCGTGCGCCTGCACGAACGGCTGGGCTTTCGCAAGGTGGCCCACTTCGAGGAGGTGGGCTGCAAGTTCGGCCGCTGGATCGACGTGGCCTACTGGCAGCTGGGCCTGGCAGGCGACACGCCCCAATCCTGAACCGACCGGAACCCACATGAACCTCCTCTTCCTCTGCACCGGCAATTCCTGCCGCTCGATCATCGCCGAAGCCCTGTTCAATCATCTGGCCCCCGCGGGCTGGCGCGCCGCCAGCGCCGGCAGCCGGCCCATGGGCGCGCTCAACGAGCGCGCGCTCGCCCTGCTGGCGCGCAAGGGCATCCCGACCGCGGGCTGCCGCAGCAAGTCGTGGGATGCGCTGCCGCTGACGCCGGACATCGTCGTCACCGTCTGCGCGAGCGCGGCCGGCGAAACGTGCCCGGCGTACCTGGGCCCGGTCCTGCGCACGCACTGGGGCGTCGACGACCCCAGTCATGTAGAGGGCAGCGACGCCGAGATCGAGGCGGCGTTCGAACGCACCCATGCGATCCTGCGGGCGCGCATCGAGGCATTCCTCGCCCTGCCGCTCGCCGCCCTTGCCGCCGACCCCGGCGGGCTCAAGGGCGAACTCGACCGCATCGGCCGCATCGGCCCCATGGCGCCGTGACGCCGCGGCCGCGCCTGCCCGCAAGCCCGTCATGCTGACCGCCTCCCTCATCTTCCTGGGCACCCTCGCGCTCGTCATCCGGCAGCCGCGGGGACTCGGCATCGGCTGGAGCGCCTGCGCCGGCGCCGCCGTGGCCCTGCTGGCCGGCGTGGTCCGGCTGGAAGACATCCCGGCGGTGTGGCGCATCGTGTGGAACGCCACCGGCGCCTTCGTGGCAATCATCGTCATCAGCCTGCTGCTCGACCGGGCCGGGCTGTTCGAATGGGCCGCGCTGCACGTGGCGCGCTGGGGCCGCGGGTCCGGACGGCGCCTGTTCGTGCTGCTGGTGCTGCTCGGCGCCGCCGTCGCCGCCGTGTTCGCCAACGACGGCGCGGCGCTGATCCTGACGCCGATCGTGGTCGCGCTGCTGGCGGCGCTGCGCTTCACGCCGCGCGCGGTGCTGGCCTACGCGATGGCGGCCGGCTTCATCGCCGACATGGCCAGCCTGCCGCTGGTGGTATCGAACCTGGTCAACATCGTGTCGGCCGATTACTTCGGCATCGGGTTCGCGCGCTACGCCGCCGTCATGGTCCCGGTCGACGTGGTCGCGGTGCTGGCGACGCTGGCCGCCCTGGCCTGGTACTTCAGGCGCGACCTCCCGGCCGCCTACGACCTGGCGCAATTGAAGCCGCCCGCCGCGGCGATCCGCGACCGCGCCACCTTTGTCGCCGGCTGGTGGGTGCTGGCGGCGCTGCTGGCGGGGTGTTTCCGGCTCGACGGCCTGGGTATCCCGATCAGCGCCATCGCCGCGCCGGGCGCGGCCGTACTGCTGGCGGTCGCCGCGCGCGGCAGCGTGATCCCGACGCGGGCGATCCTCGCGGGTGCGCCCTGGCAGGTGGTCGTGTTTTCGCTCGGCATGTACCTGGTGGTCTATGGCCTGCGCAACGCCGGCCTTACCGGCTACCTGGCCGCGTTGCTGGAGCGCTGCGCCGCACACGGGGTCTGGGGCGCGGCACTCGGCACCGGATTCGCCGCCGCCTTCCTCTCGTCGGTCATGAACAACATGCCGGCCGTGCTGGTGGGCGCGCTGTCGATCGACGCCACCTCGGCGACCGGCGCGGTGCGCGAGGCGATGATCTACGCCAACGTGATCGGCAGCGACCTGGGCCCCAAGATCACGCCCATCGGCAGCCTGGCCACGCTGCTCTGGCTGCACGTCCTGTCGAGCAGGCAGGTGCGCATCTCATGGGCCGACTACTTCCGCACCGGTATCGTGCTCACGCTGCCGATCCTGTTCGTGACCCTGTGCGCGCTGGCACTGCGCCTTTCCTGATTCTTCCACCACCACGAGACCGCCATGGACAAGCCCGCGCATCTCCCGAATGTCGACCCCGCCCTGCTGGAGCGCCCCACGCCCGCCAAGCTGGGCATCGCCGCCGACGCCGATCATCCGCCGCGCATCCTGATGCTGTACGGCTCGCTGCGCGAACGTTCGTTCAGCCGCTTCCTCACGTGGGAAGCGGCGCGCATCCTGGAGCACTTCGGCGCCGAAGTCAGGATCTTCGACCCGGCGGAGCTGCCGATGGCCGGCAGCGTACCGGAAACGCACCCGAAGGTGGTCGAGCTGCGCGCGCTGTGCCTGTGGTCCGAGGGCCAGGTGTGGTGCAGCCCGGAGCGCCATGGCGCGGTGACGGCGGTGATGAAGAACCAGATCGACTGGATCCCGCTCGAGCAGGGTGCGGTGCGCCCGAGCCAGGGCCGCACGCTGGCGGTCATGCAGGTGTGCGGCGGTTCGCAATCGTTCAACGTGGTGAACACGCTGCGCCTGCTGGGCCGATGGATGCGCATGTTCACGATCCCGAACCAGTCGTCGGTGCCGATGGCCTACAAGGAGTTCGACGACGATGGCCGCATGCGCCCCTCGGCCTACTACGACCGCATGGTCGACGTGATGGAAGAGCTGTTCAAGTTCACCCTGCTCATGCGCGGCCGCAGCGACTACCTGACGGACCGCTACAGCGAGCGCAATGAGCGGGCGCAGCGGGCGATCGACCGCCAGATCGCACGGATATAGCCGGCGGCCACGCGCGGCGCCCTGGCCGGAACCGCGCGCCCGTGCGCCAGTCCAACACCTTGTCACCGCAACCAGGCAGCGCCCCGGACGGGCTCGAAGAGGTCATCATGGAAGACATGTCGCCATCCCCGCGCATGCACGGCGGACACCGGCCGCGCCCGGTGTGCCGGCCGTAGCGGCCGGCCACGCGCCGGCGACCGCGCGATGTTCCGGCACATCCTGCTCCCGACGGACGGCTCGGCGCTGTCGAAGCAGGCCGTGAAGGCCTGCATGCTGTTCGCCCGCGGCAACGGCGCGGGCGTCGTCGGCATGCACGTGATCCCGCCGATCCGGCCCGACCTGCTGGAAGCCTGGGTGCACCACGATCCCCATCATGCCCAGCGGCGCAAGCTGGTGCTCGAGAAACTGGCCAACGACTACCTGGGGTTCGTCCGCTACGTCGCGGTGGCGCACAACGTGCCCTGCGTGTGCAAGGTGGTCCACGACGAGGACCCCTGCGCCGGCATCGTCAAGACCGCCATCCGCATGCGCAGCGACCTGATCTACATGGCCGCGCACGGCGGGCAGGGAACCGCGCACTGGCTCGGCGGCGTCACCTTGCAGGTATTGAACACCAGCAGGGTGTCGGTGCTCGTCCACAAGGCGTCCGGGGCGCCGCGTTAGCGGCGGTCTCGCCGCGCGTGGGGATTGATCTGGATCAGCATCTTCGCCATTGGCCGCGCAGGTAGTACTCCGGCGTAACGTGCGGCGCCCGCACGCACGTTGCCTGCGCTACGATCGTCATTCGCCTGCCGGCATGCGCATCGCAAGCCGGCGCAACGCCAGGGAGACCGCCATGCTTGCCCTCGTCTATCGCGGACCCGGCCGGCGCGTGCTCGAGGAGCGCCCCGTGCCCGTCCTGCGCCACCCCGACGACGCCATCGTGCGCCTGACACGTACCACGATCTGCGGCACCGACCTGCACATCCTGCGCGGCGACGTGCCGGGCTGCCTGCCCGGCACCACGCTGGGCCACGAGGGCGTCGGCATCGTCGAGGCGGTGGGCGCCGGCGTCAGCGGGTTCCGGCCCGGCGAGCGCGTGCTGGTGTCCTGCATCACGTCCTGCGGACGCTGCGACTACTGCCGGCGCGGCATGTACTCGCACTGCGCCGACGGCGGCTGGATCCTGGGCAACCGCATCGACGGCACCCAGGCGCAGTACGTGCGCATCCCGCATGCCGACTTCAGCCTGCACCGCGTGCCCGACGACGCCGACGAGGATGCGCTGGCCATGCTCAGCGACATCCTGCCGACCGGCTTCGAGTGCGGCGTCCTGAACGGCAAGGTGCAGCCCGGCTGCAGCGTCGCCATCGTCGGTGCCGGCCCGATCGGCCTGGCCGCCCTGATGACGGCGCAATTCTATGCGCCGGCGCTGGTGGCCGTCATCGATCCCGACCGCCGCCGGCTCGCGCTGGCGCAGCGCTTCGGCGCGACCCACGCGATGGCGCCGGACGCCGCCACGGCCGAACGGGTGCGCGCCCTGACCGACGGCCGCGGGGCCGACACGGTGATCGAGGCAGTGGGCATGCCGGCCAGCTTCGCGTTGTGCCAGGACCTCGTGGCGCCCGGCGGCACCATCGCCAACATCGGCGTGCACGGCGTCAAGGTCGACCTGCACCTGGAACGCCTGTGGTCGCACAACATCGCGATCACCACGCGGCTGGTGGACACCGTGACCACGCCGCAACTGCTCAAGGCCGTCTCGGCGCACCGGCTCGACCCGGCCGTCCTGGTCACCCACCGCTTCCGCCTGGACGAGATGGAACGCGCCTACGATACGTTCGGCAACGCGGCCGCGAGCGGCGCGGTGAAGGTCGTGATCGACGTCTAGGAACGGCGGCGCGGCCCGCAAGGGTGGCGCACGGTGCCGTCCCGGGCTTCGCCGGACGAGGCGAGGCCGGGGATCGGGATGACCGGTTCGCCGTTGCCCGCCACGTCGGCCTGGAAGGCGGTGGCTGCCTTCGACGAAGCGGCGCAGGCGAGCGTGACGGCGATGGCGATGAGCAGTTTGCGTTGCATGGTCTTGGCCCTGTCGATGGCGTGGAGGATGGAAACGCACGGTGCCGGCGTACGGCCGTTCGTCCAGCGGACGGCGTGACGAATGGTCGGAAGGCGTGATGAGCGGCGCCCGCCGCGCGCCGGCGCCTGCGCGGCGCTGTAGAGGGCGCAGGCGCGCTCAGGCCGGCTCAGGATCGACGGTTGTTTCGGAAGCGCGCGGATGGCCGGCCAACAGCTTTCCCGCCGGTTCCGGACGGCCGTACAGCCATCCCTGTGCGGCGTCGCAGCCGAGGGCGCGTACGCGCTCGTCCTGCTCGGGCGTCTCGACGCCTTCGGCCACGACGGCCAGGCCGAGCCTGCGTCCCAGGTCGACGATGCCGCGGAAGATCGTGTCGGCACGCGGGTAGCGCAGCGCACGGGCGACGAACGAGCGGTCGATCTTGACCTCGGTGACGGGCAGCTCGCTCATCTGCTGCAGCGACGAATAACTGGTCCCGAAATCGTCCAGCGACACCCGAAAGCCATGCATCCGCAGGCGCGTGATGCTTTCCAGCAGGCCAGGAAAGTCGCTCGCGACGGCCGTTTCCGTGACTTCGATGGTGATGTCGCCCGGATCGATCCCACGCGCCTCGACACGGCTGCGCCAGCGGTTGGGCACGTGCACGTGTTCCAGCGTGAGGGGCGACGCATTGATCGAGACCGGGACCGGGTTCCCCCCGGCCGACCAGGCAGCCATGGCATCGAGCGTGCGGTCCAGCATGACGTCGAAGAGTGCGTCGATCATGCCCGCGTGTTCCATCAACGGCACGAACTCGCCGGGCAGTACCAGGCCCGCCTCGGGATGCTCCCAGCGCGCGAGGGCTTCCGCGCCGAACAGCCGGCCCGTGGCCAGGCAGCGCTGCGGCTGGAACCACGGCACGAATTCGCCGCGCGCGAGCGCGCTCCGGACGTCGGCCAGGGACCAGGCGCGGCGCGGCGCCCGCGGCAGCGGCCGCGCGCCGGCGCCGGCGGCGCGCCGGGTTGCGCAGGACAGCAGCAGTGGCGCGAGTTCGGCCGCCAGCACCGGCTTGCGCAGGCGTCCAGCCCAATCCAGGCCGTAGGAATGCGCCAGGCTTTCCGCGGCGATCGCCAGGTCTTCGTCGATGCCGGAGACGAGGATCAGCGGACAGTCCAGGTGGCGCGCCGCCATGCGCAGGAATTCGATGCCGTCCATGCGCTTGCGGTCGTTCACCTGCAGGTCGCACAGCACGAGGTCGAACTGCCCGGGGCGCTCGCGGATGCGCGCCAGCGCGGCATCGCCGCTGTCGGCTTCGTCGACCCGCCCGATGCCGAGACGCCCGAGCATGCCGGTCAGGATCCGGCGTTCGAAGGAATTGTCTTCCAGGACCAGGACACGCAGCCGCGCCAGGGTGGGGAAGGGGGGCAGGTCGGTATCCAGCATGGCGGCTCCTAAGGATGGGGTTGATGGTCGGACCGGTAGCGCGCCGCTTCCTCGACGGCCTGCGCCACCTGGCGGCGCAGCCTTGCACCGGCGGCGGTGCCGGGGCAGGCGCCGCTGCGCCGCGCGGCGGATTCCATGCGGGCGCAGGCCGCGCCGGCATCCGCCGCGCCGACCAGCGCCAGGCAGCCCTTGAGGCCGTGCGCCTCGTGCGCGACGACGGCGGGGCGGCGCGCGTCGATCGCCTGGACGAGACGTTCCAGCATGGGCGGCACGGTGCGCAGGAACAGGTCGAGCAGCTCGTCCACGAGCGCCGCGTCGTGGCCGGCCGCTTCGCACAGGACGGCCGGGCAGAACTGCGTGGCGACGTTCTTCATGGCGGGAATGCGGCGGCGGCCGCCGGTTCGCCCAGCCACGGCGCCAGCCCGGCGCGCAGCGTATCCAGGCGCGTCGGCTTGGCGATGTGGTCGTCCATGCCGGCCGCGCGGCACACCGCCTTGTCCTCCTCCATCACGCCGGCCGACAGGGCGACGATCGGCAGGCGCGCGGCGTCGCACCGCGCCAGTTCGCGGGCGCGGATGCGCCGGGTCATTTCGTAGCCGTCCATGCCGGGCATCTGGCAGTCGGACAGCACCAGGCGGCACGTGTTCCGTTCCAGCCAGTCGAGCGCCTCGATGCCGTTGCCGACCACGGCGACGTCGGACAGGCCGATGCGCGCCAGTTGCAGCACGAGGAGCCGCTGGTTCATGTCGTTGTCCTCGACAAGCAGGATGGTCGTGTGGTTCATGCGGACTCCAGTGCGGCGACTTCCGGCGCCGGCGCGGCGGGGGTGGGGGGCTGGCAGGGCAGGGTGAAGCGGAACGTCGTGCCCTCGCCGACGCGCGATTCGACGCCGATCCGCCCGCCCATCAGCAGGACGAGTTCGCGGACCAGCGCCAGGCCCAGGCCGGAGCCGTCGCTGATGCGCGCATCGCCGGCATCGACCTGGAAGAACTTCTCGAACACGCGCTCGCGCAGCGCGTCGGGAATGCCGCGCCCCGTGTCGGACACGGCGAACAGCAAGCCGTCGCCATGGCAGGACACCGCCAGCCGGACATGGCCGTGGACGGTGAACTTGATGGCGTTGTGCAGCAGGTTGTGCAATACCTGCGTCAGCTTCACCCGGTCGCAGACGATGGCGTCCGGGACGTCCGCATCGATGTCGATTTCGAGCGCGAGCGATTTGCGCAGGGCGCTGCTGCGGTGGGCATTGACGGCATGCGCGGCGACGGCGCGGACGTCTTCCGGGGCGCACAACAGGCGCTCGCGCGCCGCCTCGATCTTGTTGAGCTGGAGCAGCCGGTTGACCAGGGCCAGCAGGTGCGTGCCGCTGTCGTGGATGATGGTCGCATATTCGCGGTGCTCGGCATCCTCGAGTTCCCCGCTCAGCAATTCCGAGTAGCCCAGGATGCCGTTCAGCGGCGTGCGCAATTCGTGCGACATGTTGGACAGGAACTGCGTCTTCGCGGCGTTCGCGAGCAGGGCCCGCGCCCGGCTGCGGATCAGCCGCCGCGTCAGCGCGATCAGCACGCCCGTCAGCAGCACGATGGCCACGCTCAGCGCCGCCGACTGGATCAACTGGTCGCGACGCAGCGCCGCCACCGGCGCCAGGATGTCCCCGACATCGATACCGACCATGACCAGCAGCGGATAGGCCTCGAGGCGGCGGAATGCGTACACGCGGTCGCGGCCGTCGACGGGACTGGCCGTGCGCACGACGCCTTCGGTGCGTGCGCCGATCAGGCGCAGCATGGCGCTGTCGGACAGGTCCTGCCCGACGGCGCTGACGCTGCCGCTGCGGCGGGCCCGGACGACGCCGTCGGCGCCGATCAGCGTCACGACGCTGTGCCGGCCGATCCGCGCCGATTCGTACAGGCGGGTGAAGTAGAACGGATCCATCGACACCACCACCACGCCGCCGAATCCGCCATCCGGCAGGTCGATGCGCCGCGTCAGCTGGATCGACCACTTGTGCGAGACGCGCCCCAGCACCGGCTTGCTGATGAACAGGCCGGCGTCCCTGCGTTCGCGGTGCACGCGCACGTGTTCGCGGTCCGCGAGGTTCACCGGCGCGAAGGGGCGGCTCGACGCCACCACGTCGCCCCGGGCATCGATGATCGAATACAGGTTGAAGATGTCGCCGAGGATGACGCCGCTGCGTACCATGCCGCCCGGGTCGATGCCGGAACCCTCGTCCTGGTACTCGTACTTCAGGAAGCGCACGGCCTGGTCGGCAGACTGGAAGGTGCGCGCGGTGTGCTCCTCGATGACGCGCGCGAAGCTGGCCGCATCGTGCGACGCATCCGCCAGGGCACGCGTCTCGGCGGCGTCGATCTGCCGGTACGTCGACGTCCACACCGTCCCGACCAGCGCCGAGGACAGGCAACAGAGCAGGACGATCAGCGACGTGGTGCGGACGTGCGAGTGCGGCATGCTCCCTCCGGTGCGGCCCTAGGCCGAGATGCGCTGCTTGTGCATGCAGCAGGCGGTCAGGAAACCATGCAGCGCGTCGAACGACAGCGGCTTGGCGAAGCGCGCGACGCCCGGCGGGATGCCGCCGCGGGCGGCCAGGTCGGCGTCCTCCATGCCGGTGACGATCGCGATGTGCATATGGCGCAGCGCCGGCCTGGCGAGCACTGCCTCCATGATCTCGTAGCCGTCGATGCCGCGCATGACGATGTCGAGCACGAGGACGTCGGGCGGACGCACGCCGACCTCGATCAAGCCGTCGTAGCCGCTGCCGCACAGCGTCAGGTCGAGCGGCAGTCCGAAGCGCGCGATGCGTGTCCTGTACAGCGCCCGCTGCATGTCGTCGTCTTCCACGACCAGCAGCTTGGTCCGTGTCCCGGCCGGCGCCGCGGGGATCGCGCCGGCGCGGCGTTCGCGATACGACAGCACGGCGCAGCGCTGGATGCGCCGGTGGCCGCCTGCCGTCTTCCAGCCCGCCAGTTCCCCGCTTTCAACGAGCTTTTGCACGGAGGTCAGGGAAATGCCAAGCAAGGTCGCGGCTTCCTGGGTGGTGCATACGTCTGCGGTGTCGTTCAGCATGGGGCTAGTCGCGGCTTGTGGCGGCTTGTTCAATGTATTTACATGTTGCCACAAATAAATAGGTTATGCCAATAAATCATGAGATTCACCGTATTCGTGAACATCGATGTGGGTTTGCGACATCGTCCAGCCGCGGATGGACGCATTGCATCCCGACGCCGGCGACGGTGGTGAGCGGGCTGATGGCGGCGATACGGCGATCGAGACGGTCGACGTCGCGCTGATGGACGACGACCTGCGCAAGCTGCCGCAATGCGTGCGGCTGGCGCGCGCGACCCTGCGCATGCTGGTGCAGAACAGCGCGACGGCGCTGGCCGCCAAGGCCGTGTTCTTCGGGCCGGCGCCGGGCGGCAGCCTGCTGGTGGTGGCGAACGGGTTGCTGCTGCTGCGGGCGGCGCACGCGGCGTCGCCCGCGCATTTACAGGGAGCGGCGCTGTTGCTACGATGGACGGGCTGCGCCGTTTCCCTTGTTTGCCTCACTTGCCCTTACTTGCCCTTACTTGCCCTTACTTGCCAGGCCCGAACCCTCATGCCGGAACCGCTTTCGCCCCGGCTTCCCCCCGCTCCTGCCGGGGAAGCTCCCTTGCTCAACCCGGACCCGCGCGTCAGCATGGTCCCGCTCTTCGACGGGCACCAGTGCGTGGTCGTCGACGATTTCATGCTGGAGCCGGAGGCGCTGGTCGACTACGCGGCGATCAACCACGGGCACTTCCGGGACGATCCGCGCAACTATTATCCGGGCCCTGAACTGCCGCTGG
>DAMAFT010000030.1:0-14132 GCA_031995805.1 Massilia sp. | reverse complement strand
TGTGGAACAACAGCCTGACGCCGCCGTGGAACAGCGACTACCACACCAACATCACCGTCCAGATGAACCACTGGCCGGCCGACGTGGCCAACCTGGGCGAGACCGCGCAGCCGTTCTTCGACTTCGTGAACGGCCTGGCGCCGGTGTGGCGGCGCGCCACCGCGGCCGAATTCAAGGGTGGCGACGGCAAGCCGGTGCGCGGCTGGACGCTGCGCACGGAATCGAACCCGTTCGGCGCCATGGGCTACCTGTGGAACAAGACGGCCAGCGCCTGGTATGCGCGCCACTTCTGGGAACACTACGCGTTCGGCGGCGACGAGGCCTTCCTGCGCGACGTCGCCTACCCGGTGCTGAAGGAAGCCAGCGCATTCTGGCAGGACTACCTGAAGGCGCTGCCGGACGGCCGCCTGGTGGCGCCGCAGGGCTGGTCGCCGGAGCACGGACCGGTCGAGGACGGCGTCACCTACGACCAGGAGATCGTCTGGGACCTGTTCGACAACACGGTGCGCGCGGCCTCGGTGCTGGGCGTCGACCCGGAACTGCGGCGCACGCTGGCCGGGCTGCGCGACCGCCTGGCGGCGCCGCGGGTGGGCAGCTGGGGCCAGTTGCTCGAATGGCTGGACGAAAAGAAGGATCCGGTGCTGGACACGCCGGCGGACACCCACCGCCATGTCTCGCACCTGTACGCGCTGTACCCGGGACGCCAGATCGACCTGCTGCGCACGCCGGCGCTGGCCGCGGCCGCGCGGCGCACCCTCGCGGCGCGCGGCGACGCCGGCACCGGCTGGGGCATGGCCTGGAAGATGGCGTTCTGGGCCCGCCTGCACGACGGCGAACGCGCCTACCGCATGCTGCGCGGCCTGCTGGCCACGCCGGGCGCGCGCGCCGCGGAGCAGGCCGGCACCGGCTCGGAACACAACAATGCCGGCGGGACGTATCCGAACCTGTTCGACGTGCATCCGCCATTCCAGATCGACGGGAATTTCGGCGCCACCGCCGCCATCGCCGAGCTGCTGGTCCAGTCGCAGGACGGCGAGATCGTGCTGCTGCCGGCGCTGCCGCCGGCCTGGCCCGACGGCCGGGTGCGCGGCCTGCGGGCGCGCGGCGGCTACGAAGTGGACATCGCCTGGCAGGGCGGACGCCTCAGCGAAGCCACGGTGCGCGCCACGGTGGGCGCAACGGCTGGCAAGGGCACGGCAAGGGTGCGCTACGGCGCGCGTGCGATCGACGTACCCATGGTACCGGGACAGGGCCGGACAGTAGCAGCAAGTGAATTCGACGACCATCGATGAAGCCGGCCGCCAAGCAGCCGGCAGTATGAAGTAGAGAGGACCACCCGCAACGACGGGCGTCCATGACAGCCAACAGGAGACAGTAATGAAGCAATTCCAGAAAACCGCGATCGCCGTCGCGGCCGCCCAGATCGCCCTGCTCGCCGCCAACGCCAGCGCGCAGACCGCAGCCGAGGGCCAGCCCGCGGGCGGCGCCCAGCAGGCCGGCAACGTCGTGGTGGTGACCGGCCAGCGCGCCGCGCTGAACTCGGCGCAGAAGCTCAAGCAGAATTCGGACGAGATCGTCGACTCGATCGTCGCCGAGGACATCGGCAAGCTGCCGGACCGTTCGGTCACCGAGGTGCTGCAGCGCGTGGTGGGCGTGACCATCGACCGCACCATGGCCAAGGGCGACCCGGAGCACTATTCGGTGGAAGGTTCGGGCGTGACCATCCGCGGCCTGACCTATACCCGATCGGAACTGAACGGGCGCGACTCGTTCTCGGCCAACGGCGGCCGTTCGCTGAACTTCGAGGACGTCCCGCCGGAACTGATGGCGGGCGTGGACATCTATAAAAACCCGTCGGCCGAGCAGATCGAGGGCGCCATCGGCGGCCTGGTCAACCTGCGCACGGCGATGCCGTTCGATTTCAAGGGCCGCAAGGTGGCCGCCTCGCTGTCGAACACCTATTCGGAACTCAAGAAGGGCAAATGGTCGCCGTCCGGCTCGGTGATGGTATCGGACCGCTGGAAGACCGGCTTCGGCGAGATCGGCGCCCTGATCGACCTGGCCTATTCGGAAAGCGGCACCCGCACCGACGCGTTCCAGGTCGAGCCGTACTATCCGCGCACCGACATCCAGCCGGGCAAGACCGTATGGGTGCCGAAGGGCTCGCAGTGGCGTACGCTGGAATTCAACCGCAAGCGCGAAGGCGCCTACGGCGCGCTGCAGTGGAAGAAGGACGCCACCCTGAGCTCCTCGCTGACCTACTTCAAGTCGAAGTACGAGATGCAGTGGGACGAGCAGGCGATCTTCTCGGCCGCCAGCCCGTACAACATCACCGTCGACCCGGGCGCCACCTACGACGCCAGGGGCGCGCTGCTGAGCGGCGTGCTGCGCGACGCCGTCGACGGCGGCATCGACTTCGGCGCCGACACCCGTTCGGCCAACCGCAAATCGGACACCACCGACATCTCCTGGCACACCACCTGGCGTCCGAACAGCGACTGGACCTTCGACGCCGACGTCCAGCGCATCAAGGCCAAGTCACACAGCTTCGACTCCACGGTCGCCACCGCGATCAAGATGCAGCAGGAGAACATCGACCTGCGCGGCAGCGTGCCGACGCTGACCTTCAGCGACTCGGAGCGCGCCTACCTGGCCAACCCGAACAATTACTACTGGGCCTTCACCCAGGAACACCTGGACCGCAGCGAAGCCGACGAGTGGGCGCTGAAACTCGACGCGAAATACGCGTTCGACCATCCGGTGCTGCGCGACGTGCGCTTCGGCGTGCGCTTCACCGACCGCGACGCGGTGACGCAGAACTCCAACCCGAGCTTCAACTGGGCCGCGGTCACCCAGCCGTGGCAGGGCGAGCTGGTCGACGGCAACGGCGTCAAGCACCTGGCCTACCTGGGCGATCCGCGCTTCGGCGGCCAGACCCAGGTGCACAACTTCACCAACTTCTTCAACAACAATACCAGCGTGCCGTCGCTGGTGTTCCCGAACGTGGCGCTGGCCACCGGCTATCCGGGCAGCTACTCGACGCTGCACGGCTACTACGACGTGCTGTGCAAGGAAGTGGCGGCGTCGAAGGGCGTGCCGGCGAGCTGCGGCACCTGGAACGCGGCCACGTTCGGCACCGACCCGGCCGGCACCAACTCGCAGAGCGAGAAGACCGGCGCCTTCTACACCCAGCTGCGCTTCGGCTTCGACGACTGGCGCTTCCCGGTGGACGGCAACGTCGGCATCCGCTACGTCCAGACCGACATGAAGGCGCGCGGCTACACCGTCTTCAACCCGACCAACATCCCGAACGACCCGTCGACCATCACCCAGGTCGGCCCGGCGATCCCGATCATCGCTGCCCAGTCGGCGCCGCGCGACTACGACAACAGCTACCACAACGTGCTGCCGAGCCTGAACCTGCGCATGAAGGCCACGGACAAGCTGCAATTCCGCACGGGCGCCGCGATGGGTATCTCGCGTCCGGACTTCACCCAGCTGCAGGGCTACACGACGCTGTCGGAGACCGTCGATTCGAGCCTGAACCCGGCCGGCACCGTGCGCACCGTGAACAACGTGGCGCTGACCGGTTCGAGCGACGGCAACCCGAACCTGCGCCCGGTGAAGTCGAGCCAGGTCGACCTGACCGCCGAGTGGTACTTCGCGCCGGCCGGCTCGCTGACGGTGGCGGTGTTCAACAAGCGCCTGAAGGACATCATCATCACCCAGTCCTACGGCTATGCGCTGCAGGGACAGGACGGCAAGAGCTACGACTTCAACGTGACCGCGCCGGTGAACGGCGCGCGCGGCCACGCGCGCGGCATCGAGGTCGCCTACCAGCAGTACTTCGACAAGCTGCCGGGCTGGCTGTCGGGCATCGGCCTGCAGGCCAACTACACCTACGTGGACAGCGCGCAGAAGCTGTACAACCCGGTCTTCTCGGCCTTCTGCTCGGGCAGCGACGGCGGTACCGGCAACCTGAACCTGAACCTGAACGGTTGCGACGTCGACGGCCGCACCTTCGGCAACCTGCCGCTGCAGAACCTGTCGAAGAACTCGTACAACCTGGCGCTGCTGTACGACAAGGGTCCGCTGTCGGCACGCCTGGCCTGGAGCTGGCGCTCGAAGTACCTGCAGGCCGTGAACGTCAACGGCACCCGCGGCACCGACGGCACCGACACCAACCCGAACAGCCCGACCGCCGGCCAGCACAACATCGCCTGGGCGCTGCCGACCTGGGCGGACGACTTCGGCCAGCTGGATGCGTCGCTGTTCTATAACTTCACCGAGAACCTGTCGCTCGGCGTGGAAGCGCAGAACCTGACCGACGCCAAGTACAAGCAGCTGATGACGCAGGGGATCGGCGACAAGGGCCGCGCGTGGTTCGTCTCGGGCCGCCGCTACACGGCTTCGCTGCGCTACTCGTTCTGAGCGTAGCGGCGGGCGTTGCGGGAAAATATCCGCAGCGCCCGTCTTTTCATCGATGTCGTCAACGCTTGTGAGGATCCGTATCCGCATGAAGAAGAATGCTCCACGCCTGCTTGTCCTGTCCATGCTGCTGGCCGCCGCCGGCGCATCCGCCGTGCACGCCGCCGAACTGCCGCGCCTCGTCGCGAAGGACTGCCGCCACGCCCTGATGGTCGACGGCGCGCCCTGGCTGATCCTGGGCGGCCAGGCCCATAATTCCAGCAACTATCCGGCCGCGTTGCCGAAGGTGTGGGCCGCGCTCAAGGACGCCCACGCGAACACCCTCGAGATCCCCGTCGCCTGGGAGCAGATCGAGCCGCAGGAAGGCCGCTTCGACTTTTCCTGGGTCGATACCGTGGTCCAGGAAGCCCGCAAGAACGACATGCGCCTCGTGCTGCTGTGGTTCGGCACCTGGAAGAACACCGGTTCGGCCTACACGCCGGAATGGGTGAAGTTCGACAACGCGCGCTTCCCGCGCATGGTCGACAAGGACGGCAAGACCAGCTACAGCCATTCGCCGTTCGGCGCCGCCACGCTGGCCGCCGACAAGAAGGCGTTCGTCGCGCTGATGGAACACATCAAGCGCATCGACGGCGAGCGCAGGACCGTCATCATGGTGCAGGTCGAGAACGAGGTCGGCACCTACGGCGTGGCACGCGACTACGCCCAGCGCGCCGAGGGACTGTTCAAGCAACCGGTGCCGGCCGCGGTACTGGCGCAGCAGAAGCCGCCCGCGTCGCATCCGCAGCAGGGCACCTGGTCCGAGGTGTACGGCGAGTACGCCGACCAGTATTTCCATGCCTGGGCGATCGCCAGCTACATCGAGGAAATCGCCAAGGCCGGCCGTGCCGTCTACGACCTGCCGATGTACGTCAACAACGCGCTGCGCGACCCGCTGGCGGAACCGGCGCCGCCATGGAAGTCGGACTTCGCCAGCGGCGGCCCGACCCATGACGTGCTCGGCATCTACCGTGCCGCGGCGCCGCACATCGACTTCGCCGCCCCGGACATCTACATGCCGGAGTCGAAGAAGTTCTCCGCCATCCTGCGCCAGTTCCAGACTCCCGCCAATGCGCTGATGGTGCCGGAGATGGGCAACAGCGCCAATTATGCGCGCTACGTCTACCAGATCATCGGCAAGGGCGCCATCGGCGTGGCGCCGTTCGGCATGGACTATGCCGAATACAGCAACTACCCGCTCGGCGCGAAATTCACGGACAAGCGCATGGTCGAGCCGTTCGCCCGGATCTACGGAGTGTTCGCGCCGTTCCAGCGCCAGTGGGCGAAGTGGGCCTTCGAGGGCCGCACCTACGGCGTGGCGGAAGGCGACGACCGCGCGGCCCAGCAGGTCGAGATGGACGGCTGGAAGGCCACGTTGACGTTCCGCGAATTCCAGTTCGGCGAACGCGAGTACCTGAAGGACAAGAGCGAATACGCGCCCGGGACCGAGCAGCCCTCCGGCGGCGTCGCCATCGCGCAGACCGGCCCCGACGAGTTCGTGCTGGTGGGCCAGCAGATCCGCGTCAAGCTGTCCGGCCTGGGCGCCAACGCCGGCAAGCCGTCGATGTACGCGCGTGTCGAGGAAGGACATTTCGACGCCAGGGGCAACTGGGTCATGGAGCGCAACTGGAACGGCGACCAGACCGACTACGGACTGAACCTGCCGGCGACGCCGACGGTGCTCAAGGTCCGGATGGGCAGCTACTAGAACACGCACGTCGTTCCCGCGCAGGCGGGTGCGACGGCAGATGGAGACGAGACAAATGACATTGACCCGCATCGCCGCCGCAGCCCTGCTGCTGGCAGCAGGCAGCCAGGCCCAGGCCGGCAGCTACCAGAAGACCGCCACCGGCATCGAGGTGCGCCCCGACACGGGCGCCGCGAAGGCCGTGCGCCTGAATCTCATGAGCGACGACATCGTCCAGGTGCTCAAGCTCGACCAGCCCGGCAAGACGCTGACGCCGTCCCTGATGACGGTCGCCAAGCCGTGCGCCTGCAGCTTCACCGTCGAGGCGAAAGGCGGCAGCGCCGGCACCGTGCGCCTGAAGGCGAAGCGCATCGCGGCCGAGGTGTCGCTGAAGGATGGCCGGGTGCGCTTCCTCGACGCCGCCGGCAAGGCGTTCCTGACCCAGGCGTCGGAAAGCATGACCGCGGTGGACGTCGGCGGCAAGCCGCTGCTGGCCGTCAAGCAGGGCTTCAACCATGGCACCACCGACGCGTTCTACGGCCTGGGCCAGCACCAGAATGCCCAGATGAACTACAACGGCGAAGACGTGCTGCTGGCCCAGCACAACATGATCGCCGCCGTGCCCTTCGTCGTCTCGGACAAGAACTACGGCGTCCTGTGGGACAACAACGGCATCAGCCGCTTCGGCGACCCGAAGCCGTATGCCTGGTTGTCGCGCGACCTGGCGCTGGCCGACGCCGACGGCAAGCCGGGCGGCCTGACGGCGCGCTACTACATCGACGGCAAGCTGGCGTTCACGCGCCAGGAAAAGGACATCGCCTACCAGTACCTGAAGGACGTGGCCGAGTACTGGCCGAAGGAACTGCCGTCGGCCAAGGAACTCGCCGGCAAGGACGTGAAGGTGGTCTGGGAAGGCACCATGGCCAGCAGCAAGCCTGGCGTGCACAAGATGCAGCTGTACGCGTCGGACTACGCGACGCTGTCGATCGACGGCAAGCAGGTCATGGACGTGTGGCGCCAGGGCTGGAACCCGTGGTACCACAATTTCGAGGTGGCGTTCGAGAAGGACCGGCCGGTCAAGCTGCACCTGGAGTGGAAGCCGTCGGGCGGCATGGTCGCGATGACGCACAACGACCCGCTGCCGGCGCCGGAGCGCCATTCGCTGACGCTGTCGTCCGAGACCGCCGAGGCGCTGGACTACTACGTGATCAGCGCCGACAGCATGGACCACGTGATCGCCGGCTACCGCAAGCTGACCGGCCAGGCGCCGATGATGCCCAAGTGGGCCTACGGCTTCTGGCAGTCGCGCCAGCGCTACGAGACGCAGCAGCAGTTGCTGGACACGGTGGCCGAGTACCGCAAGCGCGGCTGGCCGCTGGATAACATCGTGCAGGACTGGTTCTACTGGCCGGAGGACGGCTGGGGCTCGCACGACTTCGACAAGGTCCGCTTCCCGGACCCGAAGGGCATGGTCGACGCCGTCCACAAGCAGCACGCGCGCATCATGATCTCCATCTGGGGCAAGTTCTACGCGAATACCGCCAACTACAAGGAACTGGCGTCCAAGGGCCATATGTGGACGAAGAACGTCGAGGACGGCGCGCTCGACTGGGTCGGCCCCGGCTACAAGAACAGCCACTACGACCCGTACACGCAGGAAGCGCGCGACATCTACTACCGCCAGATCAAGAAGGTGGTCGACCTGGGCTTCGACGCCTGGTGGATGGACAACACCGAACCGGACGTGCTGTCGAACACGCGCCCCGAGGATTTCAAGAAGCTGATCGGCCCGACCGTCTACGGCGCCGGCGAGATCACCTTCAACCCGTACAGCCTGGTGCACTCCGGCGGCATGGTCGAGCACCTGCGCCGCGACCAGCCCGACACGCGCCAGTTCATCCTGTCGCGTTCCGGCTTCGCCGGCATCCAGCGCAACTCGGTGGCCGTGTGGAGCGGCGACACGGCCGGGCGCTGGAACAACCTGTACGACCAGATCGCCTCGGGCGTGAACATGTCGATGTCGGGCATCCCGAACTGGACCCACGACATCGGCGGCTATGCGCAGGAAAACCGCTTCCAGACCGGCGACGTCGGCTCGGCCCAGGAAAACCGCGCCACCACGGCGGCCCAGGGCAAGCCGGAAGACATGGCCGAGTGGCGCGAACTGAACTGGCGCTGGTTCCAGTTCGGCGCGTTCTCCCCGCTGTTCCGCTCGCATGGCGAAGTGGTCAAGCGCGAGATCTACAACATCGCCGGCGGCGACGACGCCATGCGCGACAACATGGTCGCCTACCTGAAGCTGCGCTACCGCCTGATGCCCTACATCTATTCGATGGCGGCGGACACGCACTACGCCTCGGGCACAATGATGCGCGGCCTGGTCATGGACTTCCCGCGCGACGAGCGCGTCAAGGACATCAAGGACCAGTACATGTTCGGCTCCGCCTTCATGGTCGCCCCGGTGACGCGCTACCAGGCGCGCCAGCGCACGGTGGTCTTCCCGGCCGGCGCAGACTGGGTCGACTTCGATACCGGCGTGCGCCACAAGGGCGGCAGCACGGCCACCGTCGACGCGCCGGTCGACCGCATCCCCGTGTTCCTGCGCGCCGGCAGCATCGTGACGACCGGTCCGGCCACCCAGTACGTGGACGAGAAGCCGGATGCGCCGATCGTGCTGCAGGTGGTGGCCGGCGCCAGCGGCCAGGCCACGCTGTACGAGGACGACGGCGTCTCCAACGGCTACGAGCGCGGCGAAGCGACGCGCATCCCGTTCAGCTGGGACGACACGACGGGCACGGTGACGATCGGCGCGCGCACCGGCAGCTATCCGGGCATGGTGGCCAGGCGCCAGTTCAAGGTGCGCGTGCTGCGCCCGGGCGTGGTGCCGGGCGCCGACCTCGATGCGGCCGACCGCACCGTCGACTACGACGGCAAGCCGGTGACGGTGAAGCTGTGAGGGGGGCCAACGCCATGAAGCCATTCGCGATGCTGGCGCTGGCCGCCGCCCTGGCCGGCACGGCGCAGGCCGGCACCCCGGTCTCGCCTGCCGACAAGCAGCTGCTGTACACCGGCCGCATCGACGTCGCCGACCCGGCGGCGCCGGTGCTTTCCTGGCCGGCGACGTCCATCGCCGGCAACTTCACCGGCACGTCGCTGTCGGTGACGCTGGACGACGAACGGGGGCAGAACTACTTCGGCGTCGTCATCGACGGCAAGGAGGCCACGCCGCTGATCCTGCAGGCGGCCAAGGGCAGCAAGAGCTACCAGGTGGCGACGGGCCTGGCGCCCGGGCGCCACAGCTTCCGCATCGTCAAGCGCACCGAGGGCGAGGAAGGGACGACCGTGCTGCGCGGCTTCGAACTCGACGACGGCGCCGCGCTGCTGCCGCCGCCGCCGCGGCCCGGGCGCCGCATCGAGTTCTTCGGCGACTCGATCACCAGCGGCATGGGCAACGAGGCGCCGTTCAACGGCGACGACGCGGTCAAGCGCGACAAGAACGCCGACATGTCGTACGCGTCGATCGCCGCGCGCAGCCTGGGCGCCGAACTGCACATGACGTCGCAGAGCGGCATCGGCGTGATGATCAGCTGGTTCCCGTTCACCATGCCGGACTTCTACGACCAGCTCAGCGCCGTCGGCGACAACGACACCCGCTGGGACTTCAAGCGCTGGACGCCGGACGTGGTCGTGGTCAACCTGCTGCAGAACGATTCCTGGCTGATCGGGCGCGACCACAAGCTGCAGCCCGAGCCGGACGACGCGCAACGGATCGACGCTTACGCGCGCTTCGTGAAGCGCGTGCGCCAGCTGTATCCGCACGCCTACATCGTGTGCGCGCTGGGCAGCATGGATGCGACGCGGGCCGGCTCGCCGTGGCCGGGCTACGTGCGCGCGGCCGTGGAGCGCATGCGCAAGGAGGACGGCGACCGGCGCATCGATACGCTGTTCTTCCCGTTCACGGGCTACGGCGCGCATCCGCGCACGTTCCAGCACCGGGAGAACGGGGAGAAGCTGGCGGCGTTCGTGCGCAAGAAGATGGGGTGGTAGCCGCCTGCCTGCCGTCGTCCCCGCGCAGGCGGGGACCCAAGCCGCACTCCAGGATCCCGTACGGCGGCCGCTCCATGGAGTCCCGCCTGCGCGAGAATGACGATGCCTAGCGTTGCAACGCCTGCAACGCCGCCGCCACGTACACCAGCGGCGCATTCCAGTTGATGGCCACCTCGTTGCTCGCATAGCTGCAATCGTCGTCCAGCCAGGCCAGCGCCGGCAGGGCCGCGTGGTAGGTGGCCTTGCAGTCGGCGGCATCCTGGCGGCCCGGGTTCGGTCCGCCGACCAGCCAGCCCGGCACGGGGTCCGCTATACCGTCGGCTACGGACGGGCGGTGGTGCGGATGGCGCGGCGAGCGGGCGCCGAAGCCGGTCACGTAGGACGTGCCGAGCGGATTGCGGCCCAGCGTGTAGTCGAGCGCCGACTGGGCGGCGTCCAGGTAGCCGCGCCGCTGCGTGAAGCGGTATGCCTGTACCAGCACCAGCGCCTGGTTCAGGACGACGGCATTGCTGCCCCAGACGAAGTCCTTGTCCGCCATCGCCAGCCGGTAGGGCGATGCCTGCCAGCGCGCCAGCAGGGTGTCGGCGGCCGCCAGCAGCTTCTTGCGGGCGGCGCCGGCGTCGGCCGGCAGGCGTTCCTGCTGGCCGGCCAGTGCGATCCAGCCCAGCATGCGCACGTCGCCCCAGTCGGGCTGGGTGGAGCGGGCCACCCCCGCCGCCGGCGCCGGATCGCGGTACTCGGCCTTGCCGGTGGCGGCCAGCAGTTCCGCCGCGGCCCAGGCGAATTCGTCGTCCAGCTTGTCGTCGCCGTAGGTGCCGGTCTTGACGTCGTCCGGCTGGCGGTACAGGACATCCGGATGGCGCAGCGCCCAGCGCCACGCGCCTTCGGCGGCGGCCAGCCAGCGCGCCGAGCGGCCGGGCGATTGCGCGTCGAAGCGCGCCAGCACGCGGCTGGCAGCGGCCATCGTCGCCGCGAAGTCGAGTGCCGCCGCCGTCGTCTTCTGCACCACGTAGCGCGGCGCCGTCGCCCGGTCCGGCATCACCATGCCGTCGAACGCCAGGTTGGTCAGCTTGTGGTAGACGCCGCCGTCGTGCGGGTCCTGCATGGTCGCCATCCAGTCGAGGTTCCACAGCGCCTCGGCGACCAGGCCGGGCAGGCCGGCGCCGCCGGCGTCTTCCGGCAGGTCCAGCGCCAGCGCGTCGAACCACGCCGGGAAGTGTTCGTAGGCGGCCAGCAGCGTCCAGGTGCTGATGCCGGCGTTGACGATGTACTTGTTGTAGTCGCCGGCGTCGTACCAGCCTTTCGGGCTGGCGATGACGGTGCCGGCCGGACGCGCGGCGGAGGCCGCTGACGCGTGCACCAGCACCTTGTCGTCCGGGTGGCCGGCCGCGCGTGCGTGGATGCCGGCCACGCGCCCGTCGAGGGCGATGCCGGCGCGGTTCATCGTGTAGGCACGGATGGCGGCGGCATCGAGCGCGCGGTAGGCGTCGGCAGAGACGGGGAAGGGCGCCGACGCGCCGGCGCCGTCGACGGCGATGCGGTAGGTGCCGGGCGTGCGCAGCGCCGAGAAGTCGGCCAGGCGCACGGGCTCGCCGGAAGGGCTCCAGGTGGCGGGCGCGCCCAGCGGTCCGGAGAACACCGTGCGGCCGGCGGCATCGAGTACGCGGAAACGGCCTGCGGCGCCGGCCGGCACGGCGGCCAGCTTGTGCGCGTTGGGCAGGAAGCCGAGCTGGTTGAGCTGGATAACGCCGCCATCCGCGGGCGCGGCGGCGCCGGCATGGGCGGCGCCGAGCAGGGCGGCCAGGCCGGCCAGCCGGCGCGGATGCGACAACGGGAAAAGCGGGAAACGAGGGGCGCCGTGGCGGCGCGCGTGAAGGGTCATGCGGTCTCCTGGTACGATGATGCCGATGTGGCTTGTAATCGATTTCATCGTACCGGTGCCGCCGCTCCCGGTCAACCGCGCCGGGGGTCAGCGCGCGTTGCGCCGCGCGTCCAGCCAGCGCACGACGGCCGCGGACAGGGCGATGCGCTGGTCGGCGAAGGCATGGTCCGAGGCCAGCGTCAGCGACTGCACCTGCGCGCCCGGCTGCGCCCTGACCGCGGCGACGACCGGCGCGATGGCGCCGGCCAGGCCGCGCTGGGCGCCGACGACCAGCAGCGGCCTGCGCGCCAGGCCGGCGGCGTCGCCCAGCAGGTCCCAGTCGTCGGCGTGCAGTTCGACCTCGCGCATCAGGGTGGCGGCGTCGGTGCCGGCCAGGCTGGTGCCGAAGTCCTCGCCCATGGCGGCGATGCGGTCCTGGCGCGTCTCGGGATGGGCGCGCACCTCCTTGCCGCTGGCGCCGATGTTCCACGGGTCGAGCAGGATCGTGCCGGCGACGTCGTGGCCGGCGGCATGGTGCGCGGCGAAGAAGCCGCCCATGCTGTGGCCGGCGATGACGATGCGGCACGTGTCGATGCCGAAGCGCTCCACCGTCGCCGGGTCGCGCAGGAAGGCCATCGCGGCGTCGACGTCGGCGCCGGCGCCGGCCAGCGTGAAGCGGCCCGCCGAGCCCCAGCTGCCGCGGTAGTGCATGGTCAGCACGTTCCAGCCGGCGCGGCGCGCGGCCTGGGCGAGGTCGAGGTTCTGCTCGTTGCCGGGCAGGCCGTGCAGCAGCAGCATGGTGGGCTTGGGACCGCTGCCCGCGGCCAGCATGAACAGCGCGTTCATGCCGTCGCCGCGGTTCAGGATCAGGACCTGGCGGTTGGTCGCCGGATACTTCGTGTCCTGTACCGGGTCGGCGACCACGGCGCGCGGCGTCGGCGGGGCCGCGGGCGCCGCGGCGCCGGACGGCAGCGCGGCGGCGGCAAGGGAAGTGAAGACGGCGAGGGCGGGCAGGATGCGCATGCGGGTGGCCTTTCGTGGGTGGGTGAGATCCGGAACATGATACCGGCTTGCGGCGCGCCGCCGTACAGGTGAATAATCGAAGGCTGCAACAACGACGAGGAGACGAATTGAAGACAGGTATCCAAGGCGGCGCGCTGCTGTGCGCCATGCTGCTGACCACGGTGCCGGGCCCCGTCCGCGCGACCGGCGACGGCTTCGCGGTCGCCGTCACCGTCGACGACCTGCCGGCGCATGGTCCGCTGCCGCGCGGCCTGACCCGCGCCGGCATCGCCCGCGCGTACGCGGATACCTTGCGGCGCCACGGCGTGCCCGAGGCGTTCGGCTTCGTCAACGCCAGGGGCCTGGCCGACGAGCCGGACAGCGCCGCCGCACTGGACCTGTGGCGCGCGGCCGGCTACCCGCTCGGCAACCACACCTACGGCCACCTGGGGCTGTCGCAGGCGGCCACGCTGGATGCCTGGATCGACGACGCGGTCCGCAACGAACCGGTGCTGGCCGCGCGCATGGAGGGCGCCGACTGGCGCTGGCTGCGTTATCCCTTCCTCGACGCCGGCGCCGGCGCGCGCCACGACGGCGCGCTGGCATGGCTGCACGGGCACGGCTACCGCATCGCCGACGTCACGCTGGGCTTCCACGACTGGGCCTATTCGGCGCCGTACGCGCGCTGCCTCGACCAGGGCGACGATGCCGCCATCGCGGCGATGCGGGCCGGCTTCCTGCGCCGCGTCGACCAGCAGATCGCACGCAGCAAGGCGCTGTCGCGGCGCGTCTACGGCCGCGTGATCCCGCAGGTGCTGCTGACCCACATCGGCGCCTGGAGCGCGGCCACGCTGCCGCAGGTAATGGCCAGGCTGGACGCCGCCGGCGCGCGCTACGTGACGCTGGCCCAGGCCCAGGCCGACGCCGCCTACCGCGATGGCGGGCCGCGCGCCGGCAACGGCGCGCTGATGGAGCGCAGGGCCAAGGAGCTGGGCGTCGACACGGCCGGGCTGCCCGAGGTCGAGCCGGTGGCGCCGCTGGAGGAGGTGTGCCGCTAGCGCCGCCGGG
>DAMAFT010000029.1:0-14192 GCA_031995805.1 Massilia sp. | reverse complement strand
GGCGGCCTGCACGATCGAGCCGGTCGAGGGGCCGAGGCGCACGTCCTCGTCCAGCTCGCGCAACTGGGCCAGCGCGCCGTCGAGGTCGAACGGCTGGTCATCGCGCGCGGCGATGCACAGTTGCTCGGCGAGCTTGAGCGCCAGGCGTCCCACGTCTTCCTCGGAGTATTCGACGACCACCTGGTAGATGCCGCGTTCGACGGTGGCGGTGGAGCGGCTGAAGGTGACAGGGCAGCCGGCCTGCGCCTGCAGGGCCAGCGCCGCGACTTCCAGCACCTGGGCCAGCGGGATGGTGTCGTCGTGGCCGGTGGGTTGCAGCGGCCAGATCTCCGGGAACAGGGCGCGCAGGCGCGTCTCGAAACCGGCCAGTGCGCGGATCGACTCTTCTTCCGGCGGGCACGACACGATCGCCTCCACCGAGGTGTGGTGGCTCCAGAGGTTGGGGCCGCGCAGGGCCCGTACGCGTGATACTTCCATAAACCTATGATCCTTTACTGGTCTCGCGCCGGTCCGGATGGCGGGCGGCGCGTACGCATGATGTTCAGTTCTTTGCTCAGTGCCTGGATTTCTGCTTCACGGCCGGATCGAACGTCCGCAGTCCGGCACAGATCAGGTCGGCCGGGACGTCCAGCGCCCAGCCGGCGCAGGCCGCGGCCAGCACGGCGCCCGGCTGCGCGGCCACGGCCGGCTTGAGCTTGTCCAGGCCCAGCAGGCTGGTCTCGCGCTCGCCCTCGGCCAGCACGACGTGGCCGTCGCGCAGGAAGGCCACGCGGCCGCCCTCGGCGCGGTGCGCCTGCAGGGCCGCATTGGCTTCGTGGCGGGCGTAGAACAGCACGGCGCCGTCGGACAGCTCGGCCAGTTCGACCGTGCGCTCGTCGTCCGCGTTCAGCACGGCCGCGCCGTCGGACAGCACCACGTCGACCTGGCTGCGCACCACGTTGTACAGGGCCTCGTCGTCGCGCACGTAGAGGTCGTGCACGTCGGCCGCCTCGCCCATCTCGGTGACGATGCCGACCTGGCAGCGGTCGTAGGGCAGGCCTTCGGTGAGGATGGTGCGCGCGTTCGACTCGAACACGGCGGCCTGCACGGTGCGGTTGATCAGCAGGCGCTGGCCGGCGTCGAAGCGGGTGGCGTCGCGCGCGTCGACGCAGCGTGCGTCGAGGAACAGGCCGTCGCGGTTGGCCACGCCGACGTGCCGGCCGGCGTGGTTCAGCACGCTGCCGACCAGGCGCGCGGCGAGCGCGGCCTCGGTCGTGCCGGTGATGCCGATCAGCGGGATGCGGCCGCTTTCTCCGTCGGCGAACAGGTGCTCGACGATGTCGCGGCCGACGTTGCGCGGTTCGCCCGAGGCGGGCTTGATGTGGGCCAGCAGGCCAGGGCTGGCGTTGACTTCGATGATGGCGCCGCGCTGCTCGTGCAGCGGACGCGAGATGTCCTCGGCCACCAGGTCGATGCCGGCGATGTCCAGGCCGACCACGCGCGCGGCCAGCGCCGCCATGTAGGCCACGTCCGGATGCACCAGGTCGGTCACGTCGTCGGCGACGTTGCCGTTCACCTGGATCAGGACCTTCTGGCCGGCCGGCGGTACCGACGCCGGGTTCAGGCCCTGGCGCTGCAGCTGCAGCTTGATCTCGTCGCTCTGTTCCGGCAGCACCGGGGACAGCGGGAATTCCTCGGCCTCGCCGCGGCGCGGGTCGGTATTGATTTGGGTATTGCACAGGCCCACGACCGTGGACACGCCGTCGCCCGTCACCCACACCGATTCGCCGCGCGCGGCGGCGACCACCTTCTGGCCGACGACCAGCAGGCGGTGCTCGCTGCCGGAGATGAAGCGTTCCACCAGCACGGCGCTCGATTCGCCTTCTTCCGACGCGATCCTGTAGGCGGCGTGGACGTCGGCCTCGGTGAGCAGGTTCAGCGACACGCCGCGGCCGTGGTTGGCGTCGACCGGCTTGATGGCGACCGGCAGGCCGATGTCCTGGGCTTCTTCCCAGGCCGCCTCGGCGCTGCGCACCAGGCTGCCTTCCGGCACCGGTACGCCGCAGGAGGCGAGCAGCGTCTTGGTGAGATCCTTGTCGCTGGCGATGCTTTCGGCGATGGCGCTGGTGCGGTCGGTCTCGGCGGTCCAGATGCGGCGCTGGGCGGCGCCGTGGCCGAGCTGGACCAGGTTGCCGTCGGTCAGGCGGATCGAGGGAATGCGGCGGTCGGTGGCGGCATCGACGATGTTGGCCGTGGACGGGCCCAGGCAGTAGCGGTCGACCAGCTCGGTCAGCTCGAACACGGTGGCGTCGAGGTCGAACGGCGTGTCGTTGATGGCGGCCATCAGCAGCGCGTGGCCGGCGTGCAGCGCGGCGCGGCCGACGATGCCGTCGCGGGTGCGGAACGCCATTTTATAGATGCCGCAGTCGGCGGTGGAGCGGGTCTTGCCGAAGCCCGTCTTCATGCCGGCCAGGTTCTGCAGCTCCAGCACGATGTGCTCGAGGATGTGGCCGGACCAGGTGCCGTCGCGCAGGCGCTCCAGGAAGCCGCCGCGCTCGCCGACGCCGCAACGGTGCTCGACCAGGCCGGGCAGCCAGCCGGTCAGGCGTTCGTACAGGCCGGGGAGGGTATTCGAAGGACATTCTTCGAGTTCGCCGATGTCGAGCCAGGCTTCGATGACAGGGCGGTACGTCCAGATGTTCGGTCCGCGCAGGTGGGTTACACGAAGGATGTCGATGTCTTTCTTGTTCGTCATAAATGTCCGGCCACGCGGCGACCGCTCTCTCGCCACAAGGCATTGCCTAATTGTATGCATCGCATGGTAAATCAGTCGATCGCTCTCGATCTGTAAGTATTTTCCGCAATGCACATGTTGTATACTCGTCGAAACGAAGCACACCGCGCCTACCGGCCTCTGCCAGTTTCGCCCTCTCCGCATAGAATACCGTACTTACGCCGGTGCTCCGGATGGGGCGCATGTCAACCGAGGCGCATGACACAACGTTCCAACGTACAAGCTCTGCCTCCGCAGTCCGATTCCACATACCTACAGGATGGAACCATCGCCTTCACGGCGGCATTACCATGACAAATCAACAACTCGTTCCCTCTGCGCCGCTGGCGGTAGCCGCCAGTTTCCTGCCTGAGCACTGGCAGGCGGACGTCGAGAAAAAGCTTGCGCCAGGGGAAAACGTTCTAACCAGCGTCGAGGTTGACCTCGATACGAAATTACGTTTCACGAAGGGCTTGCTGGTCGTCACCGACCGCCGCCTGCTGGCCCGTTCCCCGGGCGACACTGCCTGGCACGACTGGCCCTACCGTGCCGGGCTGGTATTGCGTCATTACGACCACGCCGGCGTCGGCCACCTCGAACTCGTCGACGAGCAGGGCCTGCTGGCGGCCTGGCGCTTCACCCTGGGCCAGAACCTGCAGGCGATCCGCATCGTCGACCAGTTCCACGACCAGCTGGAAAGCCACCTTACGGGCGTCGCCGTGCAAGCGCCGGAACAGCATACCTGTCCCAGCTGCAAAGCGCCGCTCGATCCGGACCAGGAAGATTGTCCGATCTGCACCAAGGTGCTGCACACCCCGCCGTCGACCTGGACCCTGTTCCGCCTGTGGCGCTTCGCCCGGCCCTACCAGGGGCAATTGCTGCTCGGCTTCCTGCTGTTATTGGCCAGCACGGCCGCGCACCTGATTCCGCCCTACCTGACGATGCCGCTGATGGACAATGTCCTGATTCCTTATCAGAGCGGCAAGGAAATCGATACCTCGCTGGTCTACCTGTACATGGGCGGCCTGTTCGGCTCGGCCATCCTGGCCTGGGTGCTGGGCTGGGGACGCACCTACATCCTGGCGCTGGTGTCCGAGCGCATGGGCGCCGACATGCGTTCGGAGACCTACGAGCACCTGCTGCGCCTGTCGCTGGAATTTTTCGGCGGCAAGCGCACGGGCGACCTGATGAGCCGCATCGGCAGCGGTTCCGACCGCATCTGCGTGTTCCTGTCGCTGCACCTGCTGGACTTCCTGTCCGACGTCCTGATGATCATCATGACGGGCGTCATCCTGTTCAGCATCAACGCCAAGCTGGCGCTGGTGACGCTGGTGCCGCTGCCGATCATCGCCTGGCTGATCCACATCGTGCGCGACAAGCTGCGCACCGGCTTCGAGAAGATCGACCGCGTCTGGGGCGAGGTCACCAACGTGCTGGCCGATACCATCCCGGGCATCCGCGTGGTCAAGGCCTTCGCCCAGGAAAAACGCGAGGCGCAGCGCTTCCGCGAGGCGAACAAGCACAACCTGGCCGTCAACGACAAGCTGAACAAGGTGTGGTCGCTGTTCTCTCCCACCGTCTCGTTCCTGACCGAGCTGGGCCTGCTGGTGATCTGGTGCTTCGGCATCTGGCAGATCAGCAAGGGCGAGATCACGGTCGGCACGCTGGCGTCCTTCATCGCCTACAGCGGCCGCTTCTATGTGCGCCTCGACTCCATGAGCCGCATCGTGTCGGTGACGCAGAAGTCGGCCTCGGCCGCCAAGCGCATCTTCGACATCCTCGACCACGTGTCGAGCGTGCCGGACCCGGTCAACCCGGTCAAGGTCGACAAGGTCGCCGGCAACATCACGCTGCGCGAAGTCGGTTTCCGCTACGGCAACCGGGCCGTCAACCGCGGCATCTCGCTGGACATCAAGGCCGGCGAGATGGTCGGCCTGGTGGGGCATTCCGGTTCCGGCAAGAGCACGCTGGTCAACCTGATCTGCCGCTTCTACGACGTGGCCGAGGGCGCCATCCTGCTGGACGGCACCGACATCCGTTCGTTCGCCGTGGCCGACTACCGCCGCCACATCGGCCTGGTGCTGCAGGAACCGTTCCTGTTCTTCGGCACCATCGCCGAGAACATCGCCTATGGCAAGCCGGATGCGACGCGCGAGGACATCATTGCCGCGGCACGGGCCGCGCACGCCCACGAATTCATCCTGCGCCTGCCGCAGGGCTACGATTCGATGGTCGGCGAGCGCGGCCAGGGCCTGTCTGGCGGCGAACGCCAGCGCATCTCGATCGCGCGCGCGCTGCTGATCGACCCGCCGATCCTGATCCTCGACGAAGCCACGTCCTCGGTCGACTCCGAGACCGAAAAAGAGATCCAGAAGGCGCTCGACAACCTGGTGCAGGGCCGTACCACGATCGCGATCGCGCACCGGCTGTCCACGCTGTACCGCGCCGACCGCCTGGTGGTGCTGGACCGCGGCGTGGTGGTGGAAGAGGGCAGCCACGACACGCTGATGGCAAAACAGGGCGCCTACCACCGCCTGTACGAGGCGCAGGCGCGCAACGTGGACCAGGACCCGGACGGCAAGGAAGACTGAACGATGAACGATGTGACTTTTCAACTGCGCCGCGATCCGTTCGGCAAGCTGGTGCTGACCAATGCCGCCGGCGAGGAATTCGTCGGCGTGACGCCGGTGCGCTCCTTCCCGGTCCAGGCGCCGACGCGCGGCATCTCGCTGGTGCGCGAGGGCGGCAAGGAGGCCGCCTGGATCGACGACCTCGACGCGCTGCCGCCCGCCATCCGCGCGCTGGTGACAGAGGAACTCGAGGGCCGCGAATTCATGCCCGAGATCCTGTCGATCAAGGGCGTGTCGAGCTTCGCCACGCCCTGCACCTGGACCGTCAGGACCGACCGCGGCGACACCGAGTTCGTGCTCAAGGGCGAGGAAGACATCCGCCGGCTGGGCGCGTATTCGCTCTTGATCGCCGACAGCCACGGCATCCATTTCCTGATCCGCGACATGTTCGCGGTCGACAAGGGCAGCCGCAAGATCCTCGACCGGTTCCTGTGAGCGTGTACCGGCCGCCGCCGGCGCATCAGAAGTGGTACTCGGCGCGCACCATCGGCGTCCTGGCGGTGGCGCCGGGGACGGTGTCGGACGGATTGCCGAACTTGTTCTTCCAGTACTGGTATTCGATGCCGACCTTGAAGGTGTTCTTCGCGGCGCCGAGCGCCGCGCTCGCGTCGACCATCACCTGCATGTCGACGTTGATCTCGACCGCCGTCGGGCCGCCGAATTCGTTCCTGCCCTTGGTGCCGATGTAGTTGGCGTAGCCCTCGAAGGACAGCGGGATGCCGGCGCTGAACGGGATGGCCCAGGCCGCCGACAGCATCGCATGGCTGTCGTAGGTGTAGCGCCGGGTCGAGGTCTGCGTGAAGCCATTGTAGGGCGCATTGCTCTCGCGCAGGACGTACAGGCCGACGTCGAGGAAGCCCGGCACGTCGAAGCCCACTGTCGGGCCGGCCACCAGCATGCGCTTCCTGGAGTTGTAACCGGCGTCGGTCTTGCTGTTGATGTCGAAGCCGGCCGTCAGGCCCACGCTGCGCACCGGGCCGAAGGCCAGGTTCCTGTCCATGAGCTTGCCCAGGTCGAAGGTATGGCGATAGACCGCATACGCTTCGTGCGCGCCGCTGTCGGCGCCCGCAGCCGACGGATCGTGCTTGTCGGAGAGCAGGAAGTCCACGCTGAGGAAGTCCTTGCCGTACTGGCCGCCGCTGGCGTGGCTGAAGTTGACGACGTGCTTGGCGATGTCGTCGCTGATATAGGGTTCGGCGAACCTGGTGCCGTAGCGGTAGCCGAGCGCGGTGTCGCTCCAGTCGGCGGCGTGGGCGCCGGCAGCGGCAAGCAGGGCGGCCAGGACGGCGGCATGGACGGCGGCGGCGCGGGCGGAACGGATGGGCTTCATGCGGGTCTTTCTTCGAGGTCTGTGTGGGGCGCAACTGGCGTGGCGAATGCGCGCATCGTGCCCTGCGGCGGCGCGCGGTGCAAGTGCTTCCGGCCCGGTTGTGGCGTGCCTGCGCCACGGCGCGGCACCGGGCGCCCGGCGCGTTCATGCGGCGCCGGCCGCCGTCCAGCCATCCGCGCCCCAGTCCAACCGGTGCGTCAGGCGCAGGCGCTCCAGGAAGCGCTCGTCGTGCGACACGACGACGAGCGCGCCGGGCCAGGATGCCAGCATCGCTTCCAGCGCCGCGATGGCGGGCAGGTCCAGGTGATTGGTCGGCTCGTCCAGCAACAACAGGCGCGGCGCCGGCCGGCGCAGCACGGCCAGCAGCAGGGCGCCGCGCATGCGCTCGCCGCCGCTGAGCGTCTCTGTCGGACGCCGCACGCGCTCCGGTCCCAGGCCGGCCAGCGCCAGCATCTGGCGCAGCCGGCCTGCGTCGGTGCCGGGCGCCGCGCAGGCCAGCTGCTCCAGCAGGCTGTGGCCGGGCGCCAGCAGCGCCAGGCCCTGGTCCAGCAGCGCGGCCGGCACGGTGCGCGCCTGTCCCGCCGCGCCCGCCAGCTGGCCGGCCAGGATGCGCAGCAGGGTCGACTTGCCGCAGCCGTTCGGTCCGCGGATGGCGATGCGCGCCGCGCCGTGCGCGCTCCAGGTCAGCGGCGCGCGCGACCCCCAGGGGGCCACCAGTCCGTCCAGCGCCAGCGCCGCCTGGCCGGCGGGAATGGCGGCGTCGAGTTGCGGGAAGGTGGGCGCCTGGTCCATGCCGTCCAGCGCGGCGAAGGCGGCGCCCACCTCGTCCCGTAGCGCCTGGCGCCGCTGCGCATGGCGTTCGGTGCGTGCGCCGTCGGTGCGCTGGGCGCGCTGGGGCAGGGCGTTCAGGACGATGCGCGGCTGGCCGCCGGCCTGCGCCGCGCGTTCGCCGCGGGCGCTGCGGCGCGCCGCGCGCTCGTTCTGAAGGCGCATCGCGTCCTCGCCCTGGCGCCGCTCGACGCGTGCACGGTCCAGGCGCGCCGTCGCGGCGGCCAGTTCGGCCGCGCGCGCCGCTTCGACGACCGGCCAGCCGCCGCCATGGCGGCGCAAGCCGGCGGCGTGCACTTCCAGCGTGCGCTCGACGTGGTCCAGCAAATCGCGGTCGTGGCTGGCCAGCAGCACGCCGCGTCCGGCCTGGCGCCAGGCGCGCATGCGCGCGAGCAGGAAGGCGCGGTGGCCGCGGTCGAGATGGTTGCCGGGCTCGTCCAGCACCAGCAGGTCGGCATCGCTGCAGAAGGCGCCGATCAGTCCCAGCAGCGTGCGCTGGCCGCCGGACAGCGCCCCGGGCGCCAGCGCGGCGTCCAGCCCGGCCTCGTCCAGCATCGCCTGCCAGCGCGCCGCGAGGTCCCAGCGCTCGCCGACCAGCGCGAGGTCGCCGTCGCGCGCGTCTCCCGCGGCCAGGCGGCGCAGCGCGTCCAGCGGCGGCGCCAGGCCGGCCACGTCGGCCAGGCTGGCGGCCTGGACTGTTCCGGCCTGCTGCGCAAGATAGTGCACCCGTCCCGGGCGCTCGATGCGTCCGCGCGTGGCGGGCAGTGCGCCGGCGAGGACGCGGGCCAGCGTGGACTTGCCGCTGCCGTTCGGACCGATCAGTCCGACGGTCTCGGCGCCGAACGCCTCGTGCAAGTCGTGGAACAGGATGCGCCCATCGGGCAGGTGGATGTCGACCCCGATCAGGGTCGCGAAGCAGGGATGCGCCATGTGTGATTCCTGGATGCCAATAGCCGGCCGCAGCGGTATCGCTGGCGGGTGGTTGTTGACCGTCGCGGGGACGGCGGGCATTACAGGCGCATGGGTGGAATCCTCCGTGGCAGGGAGGCGTCATTCTGGCAGCAGGCGCCGGCCGGCGTCAAGCGCGCCGCTTTTCGCGTAGAGTACGTAAAACAACGCCAGGAGAACGCCATCGCGCAGCTCGTTTCGCCGCCCCTCCACGTCGTCGTCGTCACCATCGGCTCGGCCGGCGACCTGTTTCCCTTCCTCGCCATGGCGCTGGCGCTGCGCGCGCGCGGCCACCGCGTCAGCTTCCTGGCGCCCGAACAGCACGCGCCCTGGATCGTGCCTGCCGGCCTGGCATTCACCGGCCTGCCGGCCGACGCCGCCGTGCTGCACGACCCCGACCTGTGGCATCCGACGCGCGGCTTCGGCGTGGTGTGGCGTGCGACGCGGCCGGCGATGGCGCATATCGTGCCCTTCGTGCGGGCATTGCCCGCGGACGAGCGCTGCATGCTGCTGGTGCACCCGCTGGCCCTGCCCGAGGCGGCGCTGTGCCGGGCCGTCCGGCCGGGCCTGAAGATCGCCGCGGCGTACCTGGCGCCGCAGAACCTACCGACCGTGCACGACCCGCTGCTGGTCGGCCCGTGGCGGGTGCCGTCCTGGGTGCCGCTGGCGGCGCGGCGCGCCATGTGGCGCTGGGCGATGCGCACCTTCGTCGATCCGGTGGCGCTGGACGACGTCAACGCGGCCCGCGCCGCCCACGGCCTGGTGCCGGCGCGCACGCTGGCCGACGCCGTGTTCGCGGTACCCGACCTGTCGCTGACCCTGTTTCCGGACTGGTTCGCGCCGACCCGGCCGGACTGGCCGCAGCCGCTGTACCGCGGCGGCTTCCCGCTGTACGACCCGGACCCGGACGCGCCGCTGTCCGCCGGGTTGCAGGCCTTCCTGCGCGACGGGTCGGCGCCGCTGGCATTTACCCACGGCACCGGCAATACCCAGGCGGCCGCCTATTTCCGGGCCGCGCTGCAGGCCACGCAGCAACTGGGACGGCGCGCCGTCTTCCTCACGCCGCACCGCGAACAACTGCCGGACACGTTGCCGCCAAATATCCTGCAGCAGGACTACGTGCCATTGCGGCGCCTGCTGCCGCACCTCGCGCTGCTGGCCCACCACGGCGGCATCGGCACGACGGCCGAGGCGCTGCGCGCCGGCACGCCGCAACTGGTGGTGCCGCTCGCCCACGACCAGTTCGACAATGCGCTGCGCGTGACGGCGCTGGGCGCCGGCGCCGGCCTGCCGGCGGCGCGCGTGGATGCGGCGCGGCTGGCGCGCGGCCTGGCCCGGCTGCTGGACGATCCCGCCGTGGCGCGGCGTTGCCGCGCCGTCGCCGCCCGCTTCGACGGCCACGATGCCGCCGCCGCGCTGGCCGCGCGCCTGGAGATGCTGGCCGGCGCGACGCCAGAACGCGAAATCGGCGACAATCCCCGTCGAACCAAGACGTCGACGAAAGGATGAACATGCAACGAAGCGCACTCGTGGTCGGTGCCAGCGGCATCGGCGGGCGCTACGCGGCCCGCGAACTGCTGGCCCATGGCTGGACCGTGTATGGCCTGGCGCGCCGCCCCCCTGCCGACCTGCCGGGCCTGATCCCGGTGCCGGCCGACCTGATGGACCCGGCCGCCCTGGCCGCGGCCTTCGATACGGCCTTCGGCAGCGGCAACCGGGAAGCGAGTCCGACCCACGTCTTCATCACCACCTGGATGCGCCAGGACAGCGAGGCGGAGAATATCCGCGTCAACGCCGCCATGGTGCGCAACCTGCTGGATGCGCTGGCGCCGCGCACGGCGCTGCGCCACGTGGCGCTGGTGACCGGCCTGAAGCACTACCTCGGCCCGTTCGAAGCCTATGCCAGCGCCGGCACGCTGCCCGACACGCCGCTGCGCGAAGCCCAACCGCGCCTGCCGCTCGACAATTTTTACTATGCCCAGGAAGACGAAGTCTACGCGGCCGCCGCGCGCGACCGCTTTACCTGGAGCATCCACCGGCCGCACACGGTCGTCGGCCTGGCCGTCGGCAATGCGATGAACCTGGGCACGACGCTGGCCGTGTATGCCTCGATCTGCAAGGAAACGGGACGCCCGTTCCAGTTTCCCGGTTCGCAGGCGCAGTGGGACGGCCTGTCCGACGTCACCGATGCGCGCATGCTGGCCAGGCAGTTGCGCTGGGCGGCCGATACCGATGCCGCGAAGAACGAAGCCTTCAATATCACCAACGGCGACTACTTCCGCTGGAGCTGGCTGTGGCGCCGGCTGGCGGCCTGGTTCGGCGTGCCGGCGGCGGGCTTTTCCGGCGAGATCCAGCCGCTGGAACGGCTGATGGCGAACGACCGCGACCTGTGGCGCGACATGGCCGGGCGCTACCGGCTGCAGGAAGCGGATCTCGACCGCCTGGCCTCGCCCTGGCATACCGACCTCGACCTGGGCCGTCCCATCGAGGTGATGACCGACATGGCGAACAGCCGCCGGCTCGGTTTCGCCGCCTGGCAATCGACCGAGGATTCCTTCTTCGACCTGTTCGCCGAGCTGCGCGCACGCAGCCTGATTCCCTGAGCCGCACTTCGCGCGCGCCGCCGCTTCCGTAGCGAAGGTCGGCCGGCGCCGCCGATCCCATGGCGTCCAGCGTGTCCGGGCGCACCGACCGTCGGCGCCGCAACGTGCTCCAATACAGGCTCCTGGCAGAGGCGAAGAGGAACACATGCGTAAAAAACAGCAGGAAGCGGCGGCGGATGCCGGCAGGGCGGGCTTCGTGCGCGTGCGCGGCGCGCGCGAGCACAACCTGAAGAATGTCGACCTCGACATCCCGCGCGACGCGCTCGTCGTGTTCACCGGCGTGTCCGGCTCGGGCAAGTCCTCGCTGGCCTTCGGCACGCTGTACGCGGAAGCCCAGCGGCGCTACCTGGAATCGGTGTCGCCTTACGCGCGCCGGCTGTTCCACCAGATGCCGGTGCCGGAAGTCGACGACATCGACGGCCTGCCGCCGGCCGTGGCCCTGCAGCAGCAGCGCGGCACGCCGACGGCGCGATCCTCGGTCGGCAGCGTCAGCACCCTGTCGAATTCCCTGCGCATGCTGTACTCGCGCGCCGGCGACTACCCGCCCGGCCAGGAACTGCTGTACGCCGAATCGTTCTCGCCCAACACGGCCGAAGGCGCCTGCCCGCAGTGCTCGGGCCTGGGCCGCGTGTACGACGTGACCGAGCAATCGATGGTGCCGGACGACAGCCTCACCATCCGCGAACGCGCGGTGGCCGCCTGGCCGCCGGCCTGGCACGGCCAGAACCTGCGCGACATCCTGGTCACGCTGGGCTACGACGTCGACACGCCCTGGCGCGACCTGCCGAAGAAGGACCGCGACTGGATCCTGTTCACCGACGAGGCGCCGACGGTGCCGGTGTACGCCGGCCTCACGCCGGCGGAAACCCGCAAGGCGCTCAAGCGCA
Organism: Massilia sp.; assembly: GCA_031995805.1. GTDB lineage: Bacteria > Pseudomonadota > Gammaproteobacteria > Burkholderiales > Burkholderiaceae_D > Telluria. Next base: position 2,214 of record DAMAFT010000029.1, on the reverse strand, counting down.
AGGACACGCCCAGTTACCAGGGTACCTTCACCGGCGCGCGCCGCTACGTGCTGCAGACCTTCGCGAATACCGAGAGCGCCGCGATGAAGAAGCGCGTGGCGCGCTACATGGTCGGCGCCGACTGCCCGCTGTGCCGCGGCAAGCGCCTGCGCCAGGAGGCGTTGTCGGTGACTTTCGCGGGACTGGACATCACGGAACTGTCGCGCATGCCGCTGGCGCGGCTGGCCGGCCTGATGGCGCCGTATGCCGCCGGCGAACGGTGCGCCGGCAAGCCGCCGGAACAGGCCATCGTCACGCGCCGCATCGCCGCCGACCTGTGCGCGCGCCTGGAGGTGCTGCTGGCGCTGGGCCTGGGCTACCTGGCGCTGGAGCGCAGCACCCCCACGCTGTCGCCGGGCGAACTGCAGCGCCTGCGCCTGGCCACCCAGGTGCGCTCGAACCTGTTCGGCGTCGTCTACGTGCTGGACGAACCGTCGGCCGGCCTGCATCCGGCCGACGCCGAGGCGTTGCTCGACGCGCTGGCGCGCCTGAAGGCGGCGGGGAACTCGCTGTTCGTCGTCGAGCACGCGCTGGACGTGATCCGCCACGCCGACTGGATCGTCGACGTCGGACCGCAGGCCGGCGAGGGCGGCGGCCGCATCCTGTACAGCGGCCCGCCCGAGGGCCTGCGCGAAGTCGCCGGTTCGCACACGCGGCGCTACCTGTTCCCGGATGCCGAGGACGGCGCCGCGCCGCAGCCGCGCACGCCGCGCACCCCCGCCGGCTGGCTGCGCCTGGAAGGCATCAGCCGCAACAACCTGCACGGTGTCGACGTTGCCTTCCCGCTCGGCGTGCTGACCGGCGTGACGGGCGTGTCCGGCTCGGGCAAGTCGACGCTGGTCAGCCAGGTGCTGGTCGACCTCGTCGTGCGGGCGCTGGGCCAGGCCGAGCCCGAACCCGAGGCGGAAGAGGGGCCGGAACTGGAGCGCGAAGCCGAGGTGGAGACGCTGGGCCATCTCGCCGGCCTGGCAGGCGTGCGCCGGCTGGTGCGGGTCGACCAGCGGCCGATCGGGCGCACGCCGCGCTCCAACCTGGCCACCTACACCGGCCTGTTCGACCAGGTGCGCAAGCTGTTCGCCGCCACGCCGGCCGCGCGCAAGAAGCGCTACGACGCCGGGCGCTTCTCGTTCAACGTGGCCAAGGGCCGCTGCGCCCACTGCGCCGGCGAGGGCTTCGTGATGGTCGAGCTGCTGTTCCTGCCCAGCGTGTACGCGCCGTGCCCCACCTGCGGCGGCGCGCGCTACAACGCCGACACGCTGGCGGTGCGCTACGAAGGCCGCAACATCGCCGAGGTGCTGGCCATGACGGTCGACGAGGCGCATGCCTTCTTCGCCGCCGAGGAGGGCGTGGCGCGCCCGCTGCAGGTGCTGCGCGAGGTGGGCCTGGGCTACCTGCGCCTGGGCCAGAGCGCCACCGAACTGTCGGGCGGCGAGGCCCAGCGCATCAAGCTGGCCACCGAGCTGCAGCGCGCCACCCGCGGCGGCGCCCTGTACGTGCTGGACGAGCCGACCACCGGCCTGCACCCGCTCGACGCCGACCGCCTGCTGGCCCAGCTGCAGCGCCTGGTCGATGCCGGCAATACCGTCGTCATGGTCGAGCACACCATGCGCATGGTCGCGGCTTGCGACTGGGTGATCGACGTGGGTCCGGGCGCGGGCGAGGACGGCGGCCGGGTCGTGGCGGCAGGTCCGCCGGCCGACGTCGCCCGCGTGAAAGCGAGCCGGACGGCGTCCTATTTGTCTACGAACCTTGGAAAAATGTCATAGAGCCCAGGAATATTGTAAGTACTCACTAAAAAATCGTCCAACGGCGCGCGCCCGATTTGACGTTTGCGTTACACTTTGGACATTTTTTTCAATGAGTGTTTCAGATAAGCATGACCGGCTCGAGCATTGATAGCGCCCAATTTCGCCGCATCCTGTCCCGCAACATCGCCATGCCCCTGGGCATGGGGGTGCTCAGCGCACTGGTATTCGTCGGCATCATCACCTACCTGATCAGCGTCCTGAGCTGGGTCGAGCACTCGGAACACGTGATCGGCCGCGCCAACGAAGTCAGCAGGCTGTCGGCCGACATGGAAACCGGCATGCGCGGCTACCTGCTGTCCGGCGACCAGGATTTCCTGGCGCCGTACAACCTGGCCAAGCCCCGCATCGAAACCGAGCTGGCCAGCCT
>DAMAFT010000028.1:0-14368 GCA_031995805.1 Massilia sp. | reverse complement strand
CCACGTTCTTGTCGGGGAACTTGCCGATGTCCTCGGCGACGATCGAGTCGACCACCTGCTCGGCGTTCTGCTTGATCGCCTGGGCGCTCTGCGCGGCCTGGCGCTGGCCGCTGACCACGACCACGTTGTTGGTGGCGTTGGCGATGGCGGTCTCGCTCGCGTCCTGCGCCAGCGCGGGCACGCCGGCCAGCAGGCCGATGCCGGCCAGGGCGGCGGCGCCGGCGCGTAGCGCAAGGTGGCGGGGTGCAGGTGCGAAATCCGGCACAAACGCGGGCGCAGCGCGGCCCGATGGGGTGCGTTCCATATGTCTCCTCGATCTTGTTATGTTTCCGTGACTGCGGGATGGCTCTTTCTCGGCCATGCTCGACGGACATAGTAGGAGTTAAACTGAGATCGATCCAATCAATTTTTCCAGCGATTCGATATCGATTTTCGTATCCATATTGACAGTATGCAAGCCACTTTCGACGCTTTCCGCGACCTCATCCTGGCCACCGATCCCGACGCCGTCGCGACACCAGGCGCGATCCCGCCCGGCTTCCAGCTGGCCCGCGCCGGCGCGCTGAGCGCCCACTACATTCCCTTCGACTACGTGAATCCGGCCGCGCGCGTGCTGCTGGTCGGCATCTCGCCCGGCTTCGTGCAGTGGAAGAACGCGGTGCGCGAGGCGCGCCGCCAGCTGGCGCTGGGTGCGCCCGACCACGCGGCGCTGCGCGCGGCCAAGTACACGGGCGCGTTCAGCGGCGCGATCCGCCCCAACCTGGTCGCCCTGCTCGACCACGTGGGCCTGCAGCGCTGGCTGGGCATCGCGTCCTGCGCCACGCTGTTCGGCCCACACGCCGGGCTGATGCACGTGACCGGGGTGCTGCGCAATCCGGTGTTCGTGGACGGCAAGAACTACAACGGCGCCGCGCCGAACATGCTGACGACCCCGCTGCTGCAGGAGCAGATGCTCGGCTATTTCGCGCGCGAGGTGGCGCCGCTGCGCGACGCGGTCTGCGTGCCGCTGGGGCCCAAGGTCGGGCTGGCGCTCGACTGGCTGGCGGCGCGGGGCGTGCTGGACGGCAGCCGCATCCTGCACGGCATCCCGCATCCGTCCGGCGCCAACGCCGAGCGCATCGCTTATTTTCTGAGACGCAAGGAGCGTTCGGCACTGTCGAGCCGCACCAATGGCGCGCGCATCGATGCCGACCGCGACGCCGTGCTGGCCCGGCTGGCGGCGCTCGCCACGGCTTCCCTGGCGGGACCTGCGAAAAACCGGACATAAGCGCGCTACACGAGACCTGGCGAACATAGTGCGTCCGTTACATCGCGTTACACTTGGGCCGTCCAGTGCAAAGGTGAAGACCATGCAGAACGATCCCAGGGAATCCGCGTCATCTCCAGACCATCGCGACTACTTCGAGCGAGAGCCGGCGTCCTTCTTCAAGGACGTCATCGACGCCAGCAATACCGGGATCATCATCACCGCCCCGTCCTCCGACGACAACGCGATCCTCTACGCCAATCCGGCGTTCGAGAAGATGACTGGCTACCGGGTCGAGGACGTGGTGGGCCGTAACTGCCGCTTCCTGCAGCGCGACGACCGCGCCCAGCCCCAGATCGCCGAGATCCGCGATTGCATCGAAAGGGGTAGGATCTGTACGACCACGCTACGCAACTACCGCAAGGACGGCAGCATGTTCTGGTGCCGCATGCACCTGTTTCCGGTGCGCGACGACCAGGAGCGGCCGACGCGCTTCGTCGCCTTCCTGGAAGACCTGACCGAGATCGTCGAGGCGCAGCACGCCGCGCAGGGCGCGCGCGCCCACCTCAGTACCGTGCTGGAAAGTATTGCAGACGGCTGTTTTTCACTCGACCGCGCATGGCGCTTCACCTACATCAACGGAAAGGGTGCGGCAATGGCCGGCCGCGATGCCGACGAGCTGCTTGGCAGGAACATCTGGCACGCGTTTCCCGAAGCGGTCGACAGCCCGTTCTACGAAGCCTACCAGCGCGCCATGCGCGAGCACGAGCCGGCCAGTTGCGAAGCCTACTACACGCCGCTGGGGATCTGGATCGAGGGCCGCGCCTATCCTTCGCCCGACGGCCTGACGATCTTCTTCGCCGACGTCACTGCGCGCAAGGAAGCCGAGGCGCGCCTGGTGCACCTGGCCACCCACGATACCCTGACCGGCCTGCACAACCGATTCAGCTGCATGCGCGCACTCGATGCGGCGCTGCAGCGCGCGCGCGACGCCGGCAGTCCGGTCGGCGTGCTGTTCGTCGACCTCGATCACTTCAAGGAGGTCAACGACGCGCATGGCCACCGTGCCGGCGACCAGGCGTTGCAGGAAATCGGGCGGCGCCTGTCCAGCTTCGCGAATCCGTCCACGACGGTGGCAAGGATCAGCGGCGATGAATTCGTATTCGTGCTGGAACCGGCCGACGGCGATACGACGCGCGCGCTTGCGTCTTCCGTACTGCAGCGCCTGGCGCTGCCGATTCCCGTGGACGGCCACCAGGTCGCGATCGGCGCCAGCATCGGCATCGCCATCGGCGGCGGCGACGAGCATACGTCCGACGAACTGCTCAACAATGCCGATGCCGCCATGTACGAGGCCAAGGACAACGGCCGGCATACCTTTGCCGTATTTTCCCCGGCGTCCCGGCAACTGCTCAAGGAGCGCCTGCAACTGCGCCAGGAAGTGTTCTCGGCGCTGGACCGGCGCCAGTTCGTGCTGTACTACCAGCCGCAGATCAGTGCCGTCAACAGCGCCGTGGTCGGGGCCGAGGCGCTGCTGCGCTGGGACCATCCGCGCCTGGGCGTGCTGGCCCCGAACGCCTTCCTGCCGATGCTGGAGGATTCTCCCGCCATCACGGCGGTGGGCGCCTGGGTCTGCGAGGAAGCCTGCCGCCAGGCGCGCGAATGGGAAAACATCGGCTACCGCCTGAAGATGGCGGTGAACGTGTCGCCGCGCCAGCTCACCGACGAGAACCTGGCGCCGCTGCTGAAGAACCTGGTGGCGCGCTACGGCCTGGCCACCGAGTGCATCAAGCTGGAAGTCACCGAGAGCATGCTGACGCAGGACATCGAGAAGGCCGCCGCGGTGCTGCGCTCGCTGCAGGCCGAAGGCTTCCACATCGCCCTGGACGACTTCGGCACCGGCTACTCCAACCTCACCTACCTGCGCCAGTTCCCGATCACGGCGATCAAGATCGACCGCTCCTTCGTGCAGGAGATCGAACAGGACCGGCGCTGCCTGGACATCGTCAACGGCGTGATCGCCTTCGCCAAGTCGCTCAAGCTGTCGGTGATCTGCGAGGGCATCGAGACCGAGGCGCAGAAGACGGCGATCCGCTCGACCGGCTGCGACGTGCTGCAGGGCTACCTGATCGGCAAGCCGATGCGCGCCGAAAATTTCCGCGAACTGCTGCTGGCGCAGAGCGCCGAGCCCGGCCACGCCGAACCCGGGTGCACGTGACCCCGCGTCACGCCGTTTCGGCGACGGCATCCTGCGCCGCCGCCGGCACCCGCTCCACCTGGCGCTTGAACAGGTACAGGCTCGCCAGCATCAGCGCGATCGGCACCAGCGTCAGGTAGAACGCGAAGTGCCCGTTGAAGCGGCCGAACACGTAGCCGGTGATCAGCGAGCCGGTGGTGCCGCCCAGCGCCGAGAAGATGACCAGCAGGCCCGTCATCGGCGCATGCTGGTGGCGCGGCAGTGAGCTGAGCATCACCGAGTTGATGCCCGGGTAGATCGGCGCCATGAACAGGCCGATCAGCGGGAACAGGAAGGCGGCCAGCGGCGCCGTCGACCAGCCGACGTGCGGGTCGTGCGCGATGTCGCGCGCCAGCGGCAGCGCCAGCAGCACCGTCGCGCCCATCGCCAGCATGCAGAAGGACAGCACCGGATACCAGTTCAGGCGGCGCATCACGTAGCCCGCCGACAGGCGCCCGAGCGCCAGGCAGCCGGCGTAGATGCTGGCCGCCTGCACGCTCATCGCGGCGGGCAGCTTCAGGATCTCGTTGTTGAAGGTCGGCAGCCAGGTGCCGACGGCCTGCTCGACCAGCACGTAGAGGAAGGCCGTCATCACGAACACATACACCAGCGGGCGCAGGAACAGCCGCAGCATGTCCAGGAAATCGGCGGCCGGGCCACGGCTGTGCGGCGCCACCGCGGCGCTTTCGTCGAACGGCGTGGCCAGCACCAGCACGAACGTGGCCGCGCACAGGGCCGACAGCAGCCAGTAGACGTCCAGCCAGCTGGTCGACCTGGGATCCGACGAGTCGATGAACCAGCCGAAGATCCAGAAGGCGGACAGCACGCCGACCATGAAGAAGCCTTCCAGCGTATTGGTGATGCCGGCGTGCTGGCGCTTGTCGCGCGCGACCAGGCCGATGGTCGAGTAGACCGACACCTTGGCCAGCGCGAACGCCACGCCCACGCACAGGAACAGCAGCTTGGCCGTGGCGAAACCGGGCAGCAGCGGCATCGCCAGGGTGGCGCAGGCGACGATGGCCAGCGCCGCCAGCATCGCCTTCTTGTAGCCGAAGCGCGGCAGCGCGGAGGCGACCAGGAAGGACACGACGGCGATCGGCAGGTCCTTGAAGCCTTCGAGCACGCTGGCCGCGCCCTTGTCGATGCCGTAGTTGTGGATCACCTGCAGGATCACCGTGCCCACGCTGTTGAGCAGGATGGCGAACACGAAGTAGATCAGGAAGAGGGCCAGCAGGATGCGTTTCTTGTTCACGGTGTCTCCAGTGTTTTTATGTAAGGGGTCAGAGCCCGGCGTTGCTTTTGAAGGGGCTCTGACCCCGGTGTTGAACGGAGCCGTGCGTGCGCACCCCGCGTCCACCGGACGTTCGCCCAACCGTCAATAGTCGAACAGGTCGAACCGCTCCAGCGACGGTATCACGACGTCCGCCTGGCGCAGCACCTGCGCATCGCCCACGCCGACGGCGAACATGCCCGCCCCCTTGATCGACGCCACGCCCGCCGCCGCGTCTTCCACGCCCAGGCAATCCGCCGGCGCGACGCCCAGCCCGGCGGCCGCGCGCAGGAAGATTTCCGGGTCCGGCTTGCTGCGCGCGATGGTGGCGGCATCGACCACGACATCGAAGCGGTCGCGGATGCCCAGCCGGTCCAGCACGGTGAAGGCGTTCTTGCTGACCGAGGCCAGGCCGGTCCTCAGGCCGGCGGCGCGCACCTGCTCCAGCGCGCGCACGGCGCCCGGCAGCAGGTCGCTTGGGGTCATGGTCGCGATCAGGCGCTGGTAATGGCTGTTCTTGGCGTCGGCCAGCGCCAGCTTCTCGTCGGCGGAAAAGGCGCGCGGCGCGCGCGCCAGGATCAGTTCCAGGGAGCCCATGCGGTCGACGCCCTTGAGTTCCTCGTTGAAGGCCTCGTCGAACGGCGCATCGATGCCGTCGGCCAGGCGCTTCCAGGCCAGGTAGTGGTAGCGCGCGGTGTCGGTGATGACGCCGTCGAGGTCGAAGACGACGGCCCTGAAGCGGGTGGTGTTCATGCGAGATCTCCCATGCGGATGCTGGATTGTTCGGTGGTGAGTTCGACGGCGCGGCCGCGGTGCGCCAGCGCCAGGCGCCCTCCCTCGAGCAGGCGGTACTCGGCGCCCGCGGCATCGACGGCCACTTCCAGCAGCGCGCCGCGCACGTGCACCTTGAAGCGGTAGCCGGTCCACTTGTCCGGCAGCGCCGGCGCGAAGCGCAGGCCGTCCTCGTCCAGGCGCATGCCGCCGAAGCCGTAGGCTACGCCCAGCCAGGTGCCGGCCATGGCGGCCGTGTGCACGCCGGTCTGGGTGTTGGCGTGGGTGTTGTCGAGGTCCAGGCGCGCCGTCTCCATGAAGTAGGCGTAGGCCTTGTCGCGGTAGCCGACCTCGCTCGCCACGATGCTGAAGATGCACGACGACAGCGAGGAATCGTGCGTCGTCACGCGCTCGTAGAAGTCGAAGTCGCGGCGCTTGTCGTCGAGCGAAAACTGGTTCGACAGCAGCATCAGCGCCAGCACCACGTCGGCCTGCTTGCAGACCTGGTGGCGGTAGATCACCAGCGGGTGGTAGTGCAGCAGCAGCGGATAGTTTTCCGCGGGCGTGCCGGCGAAGTCCCAGGGCTTCTTGGACAGGAAGCTGTCGTCCTGCTCGTGGATGCCGAGCTCCTCGTCGTAGGGCAGGCGCATGGCGGCGGCGGCGGCGCGCAGGTCGGCGATCTCGGATTCGCCGAGGCCGATCGCGGCCGCCACGCGCGCATGGTCGGCCGGGCGTTCGGCCGCCAGGCGCTCGATCATGTCGGCGGCGAACGTCATGTGCATGCGCGCCATCGCGTTCGTGTAGTAGTTGTTGTTGACCAGCGCGGTGTATTCGTCCGGCCCGGTCACCTCGTTGATGCAGAAGCGGCCCTGGCGGTCCCACGAGCCCAGTCCCAGCCAGATGCGCGCCGTCTCCAGCAGGATCTCGGCACCGTATCGGGCGATGAAGTCGAGGTCGCCGGTAGCGAGCCAGTACAGGCGGATCGAATAGGCCACGTCGGCGTTGATGTGGTACTGGGCGGTGCCGGCCGGATAGTAGGCGGAACATTCCTCGCCGGCGATCGTGCGCCACGGGTACAGCGCGCCGCGCGCGTGCGCCATCTGGCGCGCCCGCTCGCGCGCCTTGGGCAGGCCGTTGTAGCGGTACTGCAGCAGCGCGCGCGCGATCTCGGGACGCGCGAACAGGAAGAACGGGAACACGTAGATTTCCGTGTCCCAGAAATAGTGGCCCTCGTAGCCTTCCCCGGTCACGCCCTTGGCCGCGATATTCGTCTTGCCGTCGCGCCCGACCGACTGCAGCAGGTGGAACAGGTTGAAGCGCACGCCCTGCTGCAGGGCGTCGTCGCCGTCGATGACGACGTCGGCCTCGTCCCAGAAGCCGGCCAGCCAGGCGGCCTGCTCGGCGACCAGCGCGTCGAAGCCGTCGGCCCGGGCACGCGCGACCTCGGCGCGCGCATGCGCGCCGACCTGCTCCTGCGCCATGTCGCGCGAGGTGGCGTAGGCGACGAACTTGTGCAGCGTCAGCGTGGCCCCCTGCCGCACCTGCGCCTCGAAGGCGTGGCCGCCGGCCAGGCGCTCCAGGCGCGCGGCGCCGTCCAGCACCGAATCGGTGGCGGTGGCGAGCAGGAAGCCGCTGTTGCGGGTGCGCTGCAGCACCAGCACGTCGGTCTCTCCGACCTCGCGCCCGGCCAGTTGCAGGCTGGGGCCGCTGATCGCCGAGCCCACGCGCGGATCGTCGCCGGCCTGCATGTTCGACACGGCCGCGTCGACGTCGGACAGGATGCGTACCGCGCCGGAAAAGTTCAGCGGCGTGACCGCCACTTCGAGCGCGGCCACGTGCTTGCGCTGCAGGCTGACCAGGCGCCGGCTGTCGATGCGCAGGCGCTTGCCGGATGGCGCTTCCCACTCGACGCTGCGCGCCAGCACGCCGGTGCGGAAGTCGAGCGTGCGCTCGTAGGCGTGCACGGTGCCGCCGTCGAGCGTGAAGATGGCACCGTCCACTTCCACCGTGATGCGCTTGGCGTTCGGCACGTTGAGCATGAATTCGTTGGTGCGCGCCAGCCCGTAGGCGTTTTCCGGATAGTGGATCGCCTCGGTGTCGTGGAAGCCGTTCAGGTAGGTGCCTTCGAGCGTGCCTTGCAGCGCCCCGCCGGGACCGTGGCCCTCTTCCGGCGTGCCGCGCATGCCGATGTAGCCGTTCCCCAGCGTGAACAGGGTCTCGTGAAGGAAGGCGCGGCGCGGATCGATGCCGCGCTCGCGGATGCGCCACGGTTCGGCTTCCAGGCCGCCGGGGATGTTATCGATGTCATTCTCCACTGTGTTCTTCCTCTCGTATGCGCTTGGCGGATGGGGGTGGCGATGGGGATGGGTGCGGCGCGCGCTCAGGTCTGGCGCACGATCAGGGTGGTCGGCAGCATGTCGGAGCGCGCCACGGCGCGGCCCTCGATCAGGTCCAGCATCTTCTTCGCCAGCAGCACGCCGCCGTCGCGCAGGTACTGGTGCACGCTGGTGAGCGGCGGGATGAAGCTGGCGGCGCCGGGAGTATCGTCGTAGCCGACCACGGAAATATCGTCGGGCACGCGCAGGCCGGCGTCGGCCAGCGCGCGGATCGCACCCATCGCCAGCTGGTCGCTGGCGGCGAACAGGCCGTCGCAGTTCTGGCCGGCCTTCTTCTTGAGCAGCGCGCTCACGCATTCGAAGCCGGCCTCGAAGGTGAAGGCCTTGGGCCGCAGGATGTGCACGGTGGCGCGGCCGGACAGCGCGTCGATGAAGCCGGCGCAGCGCGCCTGCACCTCGGCGTGGTCGACGTCGCCCACGAAGATCAGGCGGCGCCGGCCCTGGCCCAGGAAGCGTTCGGCCGCGCTGGCGCCGCCCTTGCGGTTGTCGCTGCCGACCACGACGTGGTCGCTGTCGTCATCCGGCGCGCCCCATACCACCAGCGGCACGCTGCTGGACTGCAGCGCCTGCACCGCTTCGCCGTGCGAGCCCTGGCCCAGCAGGATGATGCCGTCGGCGCCCTGCACCGGCGCCGTGTCGAGCAGCTGGCGCGAGGTCAGCACGACGCTGTAGCCGGACGTGGTGAGTTCCTGGGTGATGCCGCCCAGCAGTTCGAGCGGATACGGGTCCGACATCGGCCGCCCCTTCACCGGCGTCATCTCGACCACCACGGCCACCGAGTACGAGCGGCGCATGCGCAGGTTGCGCGCACTGACGTTGAAGCGGTAGCCCTGCTCGGCCGCGATCCTGCGGATCTTTTCGCGCGTCTTTTCCGTCACCAGCGGGCTGTCGCGCAGCGCGCGCGATACCGTGATGGTCGAGACGCCGGCGATGCGCGCCAAGTCTTCCATCGTGACGGCAGTGTCGCCACTGTTACCGGTTGCCGCTGCGGTCTTGGAATGCGCCATGAAATGATCGTTCGATGAGGGGTTTGTCGTTTTGCGACGCATTATGACAGATTTCCATGTAGTGTCGACAAAAAATGACATCGATAACAATCCGATTGACATCGATAACATTTCAATGTTTCAATGTTTCTACTTGCTCGACCGACATCTGCAAACCGTCGAGACACCGGGGAAGAGACGCCCCGACGAATGGATTCCCATCCTTATAAGAGAGACAACGATGAAAACAGCAGTCCAGTTCCCGCAACTGTCGGCCGTGGCGCTCGCCGTGCTCGCCCTCGTGGCCCAATCCCGGGCCGTCGCCCAGGAAACCGCCCCTGTCACCGCCCCAGCGCCGGCCGCCGACGTCCAGAAGGAAATCCAGCAGGTCGTCGTGACCGGCACGGCATCGGCCAGCGGCACCCGCAAGATCGACACCAGCTTCTCGATCACCACCGCCAGCGAGGAACAGCTCAAGATGGCCGCGCCGAGCAGCACGGCCGATGTGCTGAAGATCGTGCCGGGCGTGTACGCCGAGGCCACCGGCGGCCAGTCCGGCGCCAACATCGAAGTGCGCGGCTTCCCGTCGGGCAGCGACTCGCCGTTCGTCTCGGTGCAGATGAACGGCAACCCGGTCTATCCGGTGCCGGTGCTGTCCTTCTTCGAGGGTTCGTCGGCATTCCGCCTGGACGACACCATCGAGCGCGTGGAAGTGCTGCGCGGCGGCCCGAGCACCATCTATTCCGTCGGCCAGCCCGGCGCGACGATGAACTTCATCATGAAGAAAGGCGGCGACGAGACCGAGGGGAATATCCGCCTGACGACCGGCACCGGCAACCTGCGCCGCGTCGACGGCGTCTTCAGCGGCAAGATCGCGGACAACTGGTACGGCATGATCGGCGGCTTCTACCGCAAGACCGACGGCGTGCGCGACGCCGGCTTCCCGGCCGACGACGGCGGCCAGCTGTCCGGCTCGCTGACGCGCAAGCTCGACGGCGGCGAAGTGACCTTCTATGCGCGCCATACCGACGACAAGAACGCGTTCTACACGGGCGTGCCGCTGATCTCGGCCAACGAGGGCCGCAGCATCTCGTCCTTCCCCGGCTTCGATCCGCTCACCGGCACCCTGATGAGCAACGAGATGCGCAACTTCACCGTCGAGGCGGGTCCGGGGCGCACGCTGAACTACGACCTGGCCGACGGCCGCGGCCTGCAGTCGACGCTGTTCGGCGCCGACTACCAGCAAAAGCTCGGCGGCTGGGACGTGTCGAACAAGGCCAACTACTTCAAGGGCGACCTGAACACGATCGCCATGTTCACGGGCAACAACCCGCTGTCCGCGGCCGACTACCTGGCGCAGGCCATCGGTTCGGCCAACGGCAACGCCGCCGCGCTGGCGGCGGCCGGCCGCCCCGCCAGCGCCGGCACGATCACCTACACCAACGGCGGCGGCGCCGTCGCGCCCGGCCAGCAGGTGGTGCAGGCCGGCCTGTGGGCGGTCGAGAAGAAATTGCGCTCGTTCACCGACGAATTCCGCGTCAGCCGCGAGATCGGCCAGGACAACACGCTGACGCTCGGCGCCTACTACGCCGACTATGCATCGCGCGATACCTGGTTCCTGGGTAATAGCCACCTGATGACGGCCACGCCGAACGCGCGCCTGATCGACGTGTCCCTGAATAACGGCGTGATCGTGTCGAACAAGGGCACCGACGGCAACGTCAACTACGCCCCGGTCGCTTCCTACGACGGCGACAACAAGGCCTTCTTCATCGCCGACGAATGGCGCATCAACGACCGCTTCAAGGTGGATGCCGGCATGCGCCGCGAAAAGCAGCGCATTTCCGGTTCCGTGTCGAACCTGGCCAGCATGGACACCGACAACAATCCGCTGACCGTCTACAACAACGGCACCTCGATGCCCGACGGAACCTTCACGCGGCTGTCGCGCAGCGATTCGGCGAACTCGTTCACCGCCGGCGGCCTGTACAAGCTGACCAAGAATTCCAGCGTGTTCGTGCGCGCCAACCAGGGCCACACCTTCATCTACTTCGACGACCTGCGCAACGCCGGCTCGCAGGCGGTGGTGGACGACCGCAACCGCATCCCGAACCCGAAGGTCACGCAGTACGAAGTCGGCTTCAAGACGGCGACGCCGCTGTACAGCGCCTACGTGAACGCGTTCTGGACCGACTTCACCGGCATCTCCTTCCAGCAGATCACCACCACCGACATCCTGTATTCGGTGAGCGGCTCCGAAGGCAAGGGCGTGGAATTCGAGCTGGCGCTGCGTCCGGTCCGGAACCTGCAGCTGCAGCTGACCGGCAACTGGCAGGACTCGACCTACAAGGACAACCCGACGATCGCCGGCAAGCAGGTGCAGCGCCAGCCCAAGTTCCAGTACCGCTTCTCGCCGAGCTACCGCATCCCGATGGGCGACACCACGCTCAAGCTGTACGGCACCTATTCGCACATCGGCGCGCGCTGGGCCGACCAGGCCAACACGCAGTACCTGCCGAAATACGACATGCTGGACGTCGGCGCGCTGCTGGAACTGTCCGAGCACCTGGAACTGCGCGTGACCGGCACCAACGTGACCAACGAACTGGGCCTGACCGAAGGCAATTCGCGCCTGGTGGGCGCGAGCACCGGGCCGATCAACGCGCGGCCGGTCTTCGGGCGCGCGTGGGAAGCGTCGATCAACTACCGGTTCTGATTCCTGGTTCTTTACTGTCTGCTGTACCCTTCTTGGCGGGACTTCGGTCCCGCCTTTTTTTCGTGCGTAAGGAACAATCGAATGATGTATGTCTACCTGGGCGCGGCCATCGTGCTCGAAGTGATCGGCACCACCCTGCTCAAGGCGTCGCAGGAATTCACGAGGCTCTGGCCTTCGGCAGGAACGGTGTGCGCCTACGCCGGCTCGTTCTACCTGCTGTCGCTGGCGCTGCGCAGCATCCCGACCGGCATCGCCTACGCGATCTGGTCGGGCTGCGGCATCGTGCTGGTGTCGCTGATCGCCTGGATCGTGTTCAAGCAGAAGCTCGACTTCCCGGCGCTCGCCGGCATGGGCCTGATCATCGCCGGCGTCGTCGTGATCAACCTGTTCTCGGACAGCGCCACGCACTGATCAGAAGCCGAGGTTCAGCTTCGCCTTCAGCCCGTTGTTGTTGCCGGTGCCCCACTTGTTCGCCGTATCGCCGTACTGCTCGTAGCCCGCGCTCACCGATGCCTTGCCGTTGAGCTGGTAGCGCGCGCCCACGCCGACGTAGGGGCCGGCATCGGTTTCCTGCACCGACCTGCCCTTGGCGTCGCGGTGGTTGAATTCGCTGTAGGCGACGCCCAGCTTGCCGTAGGCTTCGAAGCGCTCGCCAACCGGCACCTTGAGCTTGACGGCGGCGTGGGTGTTCATGCCCTTCACGCCCATCGCGCCCGCCGCTTCGTCGGCGCGGCCGTAGTCGGCAAAGTAGGTGCCGCGGTCGACCAGGTCGACGTAGCCGCCTTCCAGCGCCAGATAGGGCGTCAGCTCGACGCCGGCGAGCAGGCGGGGCGTCGTGACCCAGCGTCCGAACGCGGCGGGGTCGCGCGGCATCCGGTCGGTCTCCGATTCGTTGCGCAGGTAGGTGCGCCACGCCGGCTGCGGCTGCACCCTGGCGAACGGCGCGGCCGGGGACGGCCTGGCCGACAGGCTGGGATCGCCCTGCGACGGCGCCAGGGGGGACGGCTGCGCCGGCGCTGACACGGCTGCCTGCGCGGCTGCCTGCGCGCCCGCCTGCGGCGTCACGACGACGTAGTCTTCCAGCGCCTGCGCCAGCGCGCCGCACGTGACGAACGCTGCCGCCAGCGCGGCACAAGATGCTGCCTTCATGTTCTCTCCCTCCTGTCGTTTCCCGCCACGATAGCAGGACCCGTTCAAGATTTCATGCAGTGTTTGGTAAGCGGCCGTTACCTTGCGGGGCACCTTGGCACGGATGCCGCATATGCATGCCAGGAAGTCAACAAAAAATGCTAGGAGATAACAATTGGAAAAGCGCAATTAGCGGCAATACCTGCATGCCAGGTTTGTTACGATTGCTTGCAATTGCAGCAGGCCGAACGCATGGTTGCGCGGACGCGGTATGCTTGCCGGATCCGACACCGGCATCGACAAGGAGACCATTACCCATGCTGCGTCCACTCGCCCTGCTGTTCGCCGCCGCGCTGGCCCTGCCCGCCCGCGCCGGCCCCGTCGACGACCTGGTGTCGGCCGCGCGCGCCCAGGTCGGCGTCACCACCCGCTACGACGGCAGCTACCGGCGCATCGCCTATCCCGGCGGCGACGTGCCGGCCGAGCTGGGCGTGTGCACCGACGTCGTGGTGCGCGCCTACCGCGGCATCGGCATCGACCTGCAGCAGCGCGTGCACGAGGACATGCGCCGGGCCTGGTCCGCCTATCCGCGGCAGTGGGGCCTGACATCCACCGACACCAATATCGACCACCGCCGCGTGCCGAACCTGGACGCCTTCTTCCGGCGCCACGGCACGTCGCTCGCGCCGAGCCGGCGGGCGGCGGATTTCCGCCCCGGCGACATCGTCGTCTGGCGCCTGGCGGGCGGCTTGCCCCACATCGGCATCGTGGCCGACCGGACGTCGCCGGCCGGCACGCCGCTGGTGGTCCACAACATCGCGTCCGGCGCGAAGATGGACGACGCGCTGTTCGCCTTCGAGATCACCGGCCACTACCGCTACCTGCCGGCCGCCAGGTAACGGCGGCCGGCCTGTCCGTTTACTTCAGGTGCACTTTCAGCTCGGTGCCCGCCTGCAGCAGGGCCGACTGCACTTCCGGCACCCCGGCCAGCGGATTCAGCAGGCCGTAGTCGTGGATCATGCCGTTGTAGCGGGTGGCGGTGACGGCGACGCCGGCCGCATCCAGCTTCTGCGCATAGGCTTCGCCCTCGTCGCGCAGCACGTCCAGTTCGGCGGTCTGCACCAGCGCCGGCGGCAGGCCCTTCAGCTGGGCGGTGGTGGCGCGCAGCGGCGAGGCGTAGATCTCGTTGCGCTTGGCGGCGTCGGTCGTGTAGTTATCCCAGAACCACTTCATCATGTTCTTCGTGAGGAAATGCTTGTCGGCGAACTGGTTGTACGACGCAGTCTCGAAGTTGTTGTCGGTCACCGGCCACAGCAGCACCTGGTAGCGGATCTTCGGCTGGCCCTTGTCCTTGGCCATCAGGCTGACCACGGCCGCCATATTGCCGCCGACGCTATTGCCGGCCACCGCCAGGCGGCTGCCGTCGACGCCGATGTCCTTGCCGTTGGCCGCGACCCACTTGGTGGCGGCATAGGCCTGTCCGATCGCCACGCCATACCTGGCTTCCGGCGACGGGGTGTAGTTCACGAACACGGCGGTCGCGCCGGAATACGTCACCAGGTCGCGCACCAGGCGGGCATGGGTCGGATAGTCGCCCAGCACCCAGCCGCCGCCGTGGA
>DAMAFT010000027.1:0-14474 GCA_031995805.1 Massilia sp. | reverse complement strand
GACCGCCGCCTGTCGATTATATATTCAAAATGAAGGACTTAGAGAGAATTTCTGGCAAGACAGAGCGAATGACCTTGCAAAACGACGTCGTTCCCCCTTCATCGCAGACGGAACACAGCCCCGGCGCTAGCGCCCAGTTTGTCACAATCACCGAGGAAGAAGCCGGACAGCGCATCGACAACTACCTGTTGCGTGTCTGTAAGGGCGTTCCCAAAAGCCACATCTACCGCATCCTGCGTTCCGGCGAAGTGCGCGTGAACAAGGGCCGTATCGACCAGTTGTACCGCCTGGCCTCCGGCGACCTCGTGCGCATTCCGCCGATACGGCTGGCCGAGCGCGCCGCCGGGCCGGCCCCGGTGCCGGGCGCCGAATTCCGCGTCGTGCACGAGGACAGCCACGTGCTCGTCATCGACAAGCCGGCCGGCGTCGCCGTGCACGGCGGCTCGGGCGTGTCCTACGGCGTCATCGAGCAATTGCGCGCGGCGCGGCCGGACGCCAAGTTCCTGGAACTGGTGCACCGCCTCGACCGCGAGACGTCGGGCCTGCTGCTGATCGCCAAGAAGCGTTCGGCGTTGACCAACCTGCACGACCAGATGCGCGAGGGCACTACCGACAAGCGCTACCTGACGCTGGTGACGGGCGAATGGCACAACCAGCGCCAGCACGTGCGCCTGCGCCTGCACAAGTACAACACGCCGGACGGCGAGAAGCGCGTCGTGGTGGTCAAGGAAGGCGGCCAGGAAGCGCACACGATCTTCAACCTGAAGCGCAAGTGGCCGGGCTTCGCCCTGCTCGAGGCCGAACTCAAGACGGGACGCACGCACCAGATCCGCGTCCACCTGGCGTCGAGCGGCTTCCCGATCGCCGGCGACGAGAAATACGGCGATTTTGGCCTCAACAAGCAGCTTCAGAAGGCAAACGAGCAGCGCGGCGCGCTGCGCCGGATGTTCCTGCACGCCTGGCAGATCACCTTCCGCCATCCGGAGACGGACCAGCCGCTGACGCTGCGAGCGCCCCTGCCGCCGGAATGCGAGCGTTTCTTGGTAAGCTTGGGGCCAGCGAGCGACAGCCGGCCGCACAACGAACCGCACGGCGCCGGTGACGAATAACGAATGCGCCCACGAGGCGGGAACGAGGAGCCGGCCCGAATATGGCCGGGAAACATGGCAAGAAAGCAATTTGACCTGATCGTCTTCGATTGGGACGGGACGCTGATGGACAGCACGGCCACCATCGTCAAATGTATACAGTCGGCCGCCAAGGACCTCGGCCTGGCCGTGCCGAGCGATGACGCGGCCGCGCACGTGATCGGCCTGGGCCTGTCCGAGGCCATGCAGACGGTCATGCCGAACCTGGACCCGGTGCTGTATCCGCGCATGGTCGAGCGCTATCGCTACCATTTCCTGACCAAGGACCATGAACTGGTCCTGTTCGCCGGCACGCGCGCGATGCTGGAGGAATTGTCGCAACTCGGCTATTTCCTGGCGGTTGCCACGGGCAAGAGCCGGGTCGGCCTGAACCGCGCCCTGAACGCGGCCGGACTGCTGTCGATGTTCGATGCGACGCGTTGTGCGGACGAGACATTTTCCAAGCCGCACCCGGCAATGTTGCAAGAACTGACAAGAGAGCTCGGCCAGGACATGCGGCGCACCGTTATGATCGGCGACACGACGCACGACCTGCTCATGGCCAGCAATGCCGGCGCAGCGGGCATCGCGGTCGAGTACGGCGCGCATCCGTTGCAGCAATTGCAGGCATGCCACCCGGTCTTCACGGCAAGGAACGTGCCGGAGCTGCACGGCTGGCTGCTCGAGAACGCATGAGCCTCGGCGGGGACACTGCGGACATCTACCTGTGCGACGCCGCCGCGCTCGAGGACGGCGGCCGCGGCATCCGCTTTCCGGTGCGGGCGTTCGGCGTGGATGCCACCGGGTTCGTGGTGCGTTACGAGGGGAAGGCGTATGCTTACCTGAACCGCTGCGCCCACGTCCCGGTCGAGCTGGACGGCTTCGAGGGCGAGTTCTTCGAATCCGGCAAGCAGTACCTGATGTGTTCGATGCACGGCGCGCTCTACCTGCCCGACAGCGGCGCCTGCGCGGGCGGGCCGTGCCGCCGCGGCCGGCTGCATCCGATCGCGCTGCGCGAGCGCGCAGGATGCATCTACTGGGAACCCGACGCGCACATCCGGCCGCGGGACGCGGTGGAGCAGGGCGCGCGGGATGCGTAACCTATGTTTAGGGATTTATGAGCGAACAGACGCGGAACGACAACGACACCGGCCGCACGGCGGCCCCGGCCACCTTCAACAACTGGGAGCGCGAGACGCTCGAGCGCCTGGTGTTCGCCACGGTGCGCGAGCAGCGGGCCGCGCGGCGCTGGGGCATCTTCTTCAAGCTTTCCTTCCTCCTGGTGGCATTCTTCTGCATCTGGGCCTATTTCGATTTCAACTTCGGCGGTTCCGACATCGAATCGCTGGGCCGCCACACGGCCCTGATCGAGATCGACGGCGCCATCGACACCGAGGGCAGCGGCTCGGCCGACACCGTCATTCCGTCGCTGAACAAGGCCTTCGCCGATCCCGGTTCGGCGGCCGTGGTACTGCGCATCGACAGCCCCGGCGGCAGCCCGGTCCAGGCCGGCATCATCGTCGACGAGATGCAGCGCATGAAAAAGCTGTATCCGAACAAGCCGCTGTACGTGGTCGTCGACGAGATCTGCGCATCCGGCGGTTATTACATCGCGGCCGCGGCCGACAAGATCTATGTCAACAAGGCCAGCATCGTCGGCTCGGTCGGCGTGCTGATGGACGGCTTCGGCTTCACCGGCCTGATGGACAAGCTGGGCATCGAGCGGCGCCTGCTGACGGCCGGCGAGAACAAGGGCTTCCTCGACCCGTTCAGCCCGCAGACCGACAAGCAGAAGCAGCATGCGCTGTCGATGCTTAACGAAATCCACGAGCAATTCATCGCCGTGGTGCGCGCCGGCCGCGGCAAGCGCCTGAAGGAAGATGCGGACATCTTCTCCGGCCTGTACTGGACCGGCGCCAAGGCGGTGGACATGGGCCTGGCCGACGGCTTCGGCACCGTCGACACCGTGGCGCGCGACGTGGTCAAGGCCGAGGACATCATCGACTATACCTCGCACGAAAACCTGTCCGAGCGCGTGTTGAAGAAGTTCGGCGCCTCGGTCGGCGCGGGCGCCGTGCATTCGATCTATCGGGGGGCCGTGCCCAGCCTGAAGTGAAGCGGCCGGGCACTGATAAGGTTCAATATTCGCCTTGAAACTCGTGCCCCGTGGTCTATAGTGGAGGTGCGACCGGTTCGGCCACAAGACAGGAAGACCGAATGTGTTCCTGCCGCATCGAGGCGATCGCAGACCCGCATGCGTGCGGTTTAGAGAGAACTCCCTTCCTCAAGCAGGTGTCCCCTCGTGGGATGAAAACGACGGTGCGAGCCGTCGTTTTCATTTTGTACCCTGTGCGGGCGGATGGTCGATGCCGTCTCCCTGCATGTCGGCGGCGGCGACCGCCGTCGCGCATTGGTGGAAGCCGCCGGCGTCGAGCCAGCCCTGGAAGCCGCGCTGCGCCTGGGCATACCAGGCGGCGCGCAACGGCTGGTTGCCTGATGCAAATACATGGGGAATGTCGCCGCCGCGCGTCCAGCGCGCCAGCGCGAGCCGGGTCGGGAAGAGGGCGGCATGTTCGCAGGCGACCCGGGCGTCGCGGTTCGTGGCCGCCTGCGCCGGGGAAAAGATACAATACTGTCGTTTTTCGATCTGCACTTGTGCCTCGTTTCTCGGGTGGGGTATGCGTGGTCATGGTCCTACAAGTCAGTTACTCGTAGGCTTACACTCAGTCGATGTAGGTCGATTCCTAATCGGGTTTCAGTGTATCAACGGCTTTTTCGTGTCCCTTGACGCGCGTCAAACGAGTTCTTGCTCTGAATGAAAACGGAAGAGTTTCTGAACTTTGCCGCTGACCAGCCATCTGTTAAAGTCTCGCCCCATGAGCAAAATTTCCCTTGACCGCGTGCTGCAATCGCAGGGCTTCGGCACGCGCAAGTACTGCCGCGCGCTGATCGAAGACGGCGACGTCGCCATCGGCGGCGAAGTCCAGACGAGCTATAAAACCCTGGTCGAGACCGATGGCCTCGTGCTGTCCGTGTTCGACGAGGAGTGGGTCGTGCGCGAGCGCGTGTACATCGCGCTGTACAAGCCGGCCAACTACGAATGCTCGCGCAAGCCGAGCCACCATCCCGGCGTGCTGACGCTGCTGCCGGAACAGTGCACCTGGCGCGACGTGCAGCCGGTGGGCCGGCTCGACCACGACACCACGGGCCTGCTGCTGATGTCGGACGACGGTCCGTTCATCCACGCCCAGTCCTCGCCCAAGCGCCACATCCCGAAGGTGTACCAGGCGGCCACGCAGGAGCCGGTGACCCAGGCGCTGGTCGACCAGCTGCTGGCGGGCGTGCAACTGCACGACGAACCGGCGCCGCTGGCGGCGCTGACCTGCGTGCAGCGCGGCGAGCACCAGCTCGAGATCGTGCTCGAACAGGGCAAGTACCACCAGGTCAAGCGCATGCTGGCGGCCGCCGGCAACCATTGCGCGGCGCTGCACCGCTCCCAGGTCGGCGGCCTGACGCTGGAAGCGCTTGGCCTGCGCGAAGGCGAGTGGTGCTACCTCGAGCAGGCCCAGCTCGACCTGCTGGTACCGGGCTGAAGCCTGTTCCGCACCTTGCGCGGGTGCGGACGTCGTCCATCGTGTTGTCGTGCGACATGCAAGTCGTTTTTCCGCGACACTTCGTCATATAAACTTTTGCCAACTTTTTATCGGCTTTGGCAAAAGCGTGTTCAACCATGACGACGACAATGCCCGCCACTCCATACCGCCTCCTTCCATTCTTCATTCTTCTCGCATGCAATCCGGCCATGGCCCAGCAGGGCGACGCCGGTGCGCCCGCGCTGGTCGCCTGCACCGCCATCGGCGACGCCGGCCAGCGCCTGGCCTGCTATGACCGTTTGGCCGGCGTGAAACCCGTCGCGACGCCTGCCGCGTCCGTGGCGGGTGCGCCCGCCGTGGCCGGCACCACGCCGGCCGCCGTCGCGGCCACGGTCGACAGCGCCGCCGCGACCGGCACGATGCCGGCGCCGGGCACGCCGTCGGCCCGCACCGATCCGGACGTGGAGGCGGCGCTCGACCTCTCGCCGGAAAAGCTGCGCGGCTTCAGCCTGGCCGACCACTGGGAGCTGGACCAGGCCCACAAGCGCGGCATCTTCAACTTCCGCCCGCATTACGGCAACTACCTGATGGTGACGCGTACCGCGCATCCGAACGACGAGCCGTACCGGCCGTTCCGCGACATCTCGGACCTGGCCACCGATTTGTCGCACTCGGAACTCGTGTTCCAGCTCGGCTTCAAGACGAAGCTGGTCGAGGGCGCGTTCGGCAAGCCGGTGGACGTGTGGTTCGGCTATACGCAGAACAGCTTCTGGCAGGCCGGCAACCGGAGGGCGTCGAGCCCGTTCCGCGAAACCAACTACCAGCCCGAGCTGATGGTGGTGACCCCGCTGGACTTCAATGTACTCGGCATGCGCGCGCGCTTCCTTAACCTGGGCGCCGTGCACCAGTCGAACGGACAGGCGTCGACGTTGTCGCGCAGCTGGAACCGGGTGTATGCGCAGGTCGGGCTGGAGCGCGGCGGCTGGACCGTGGTGGGACGCGTCTGGAAGCGCGTCAACGAAGCGGCCGCCGACGACAATAATCCGGACATCGTGAACTACATGGGGCGGGGCGACCTGAACGTCACGTACCGCAACAACGGCCACGATTACTCGGCCCTGGTCCGCCGCAACTTCTCGACCGAGCGCGGCGCCGTGCAGCTGAGCTGGGCCTTCCCGCTGGCGGGGCACTTCAAGGGCTACGTCCAGTACTTCTCGGGGTACGGGCAGAGCCTGATCGACTACAACTACTACCAGAACTCGGCCGGCATCGGGGTGCTCGGCACGTTCTAGGAACGTGGCAAGGCGGACGGCGCCTGCCGCCGCCCGCTACAATGGCGGCCATGAAACTCGCCACACTCAACGACGGTACGCGCGACGGCCAGTTGGCCGTCGTCGCGCGCGACCTCAAGACCGCCCACATCGCCGACGGCATCGCGCCCACGCTGCAGGCCGCCCTCGACGACTGGGGCTTCATGGCCCCGCAGCTGGAGGTGCTGTACCAGGAGCTGAATGCCGGCCGCGCGCGCCGTCCGTTCGACTTCGACCCGGCGCGCTGCATGGCGCCGTTGCCGCGCGCATTCCAGCGGGTCGACGGCGCCGCCTACCTCCATCACGTCGAACTGGCGCACCGCGCGCGCGGCGCCGCGATGCCGCCTTCGCTCCTGGAGGATCCGCTGATGCACCAGGGCGGCAGCGACGGCTTCCTCGGCCCCGTCGACGACATCGTGCTGGCGCACGAGGAATGGGGCATCGACTTCGGGGCGGAAGTGGCGGTCGTCACCGGCGACCTGGCGATGGGCGCGACGCCGGACGACGCGCTGCAGCAGGTCCGCCTGCTGATGCTGGCCAACGACGTCTCGCTGCGCAACCTGGTCCCGGCCGAACTGGCCGGGGGCGCCGGCTTCCTGCAGTCGAAACCGGCGACGGCATGTTCCCCGGTGGCCGTCACCCCGGACGAGCTGGGCGACGCCTGGCGCGACGCCAAGGTGCACCTGCCGCTGCGCTCGACCTGGAACGGCCGCCTGGTCGGCCAGCCCGACGCGGGCACCGACATGGCCTTCAACTTCGCCCAGCTCGTCGCGCACCTGTGCAAGACGCGCAACGTGCGCGCCGGCACGATCGTCGGCGCCGGCACGGTGTCGAACCGGGACGCCGCGCGCGGCTATGCGTGCATCGCCGAGCAGCGTTGCCTGGAAACCATCGAGACCGGGGAGGCCGTGACGGCGTTCATGCGCTTCGGCGACACCATCCGCATCGAGATGCTGGATGCGAGGGGCAAGTCGATCTTCGGGGCGATCGAGCAGGCGGTGAAGCGGCTCGAACGCTGACGCGTCCGTCATTTCCAGAATTCGCCGCCCGCATCCTCGCCGCGCAAATCGACTTCCACCGGCCGCGTGATCCGGCGCAGCGCATCCGCCGCCAGGATCGTCCCATCCGGCGCATGCAGCCGGTACCACAGGAACGCCACGCCTGACAGGCGCAGCTTCTGGCCCGTGAACAGGCTGTCCTTGACGATCGTCATGCCCTCCAGGCGCAGGTCGACGTCGAGCACCAGCATGCCCTCGGTGCGCGCCGCATAGCCCAGGTAGCGCGCGGCATTGAACAGCGGGCTCTTGTCGCCGGTTTCGCCGGCCTTGAGCGAGTCGACGAAGCCGTCGACGGTCTTGAGGAGCGCTCCGGCGTTCGCGGCCAGCGCGGCCAGTTCCTTCTTCCCGTCGCCCTTGGCGCCATCGGCCAGCTTTTGCAGGACGGCGATCCGGTTGGCGCATTCCCCGCGCTGCGCTGCGAGAGTGCGCACGCGCGCCAGCAGGCCGGCGTAGCGCGCCGCATCGAGTTCGCCCAGGTAGCCGCCGCCCAGGCCCGCGACCTGCTGCGGGCAGGCGTGCGCCAGCGCCGTCGCGAACAGCCCGCGGGCGCCGTCGCCGTAGCCGATGCCGTCCACGTCCAGGTTGGTCTTGAACAGCGCGCTCAGGTCGGCCGCCGCCTTCAGCGTGGCCGGCACGACCGCCAGCACGGCAAGCGCCGTGCCGGCGTCGACATGGACGCCGGCCGGCGCCTGCGCGTCGATGACCTGCTGCAGTTGCGCATTCTGGCGCGCCAGGTCGGCCGCCAGCCGTTCGATGGCGTCGTCGACCAGGCGCGCGGCCAGCACGCCCTGCACGGCGGCGGGTTCGTACAGCACGGCGCGCCGGCCGGCGGGCACGACCGCGCAGACCTCGCCGGCCAGCTGCCGGGCCAGGTCGAAGGCCTTGACCAGGCCGGCGGCGCCGAACTGCTTGGTGTCGATGCTGCCGGCCAGCGGCTTGATCGTGGAGGGCGGCAGGCGCGCCAGCAGTTCGGCGCGTTCGGCTTCGGCGATGGCGGCGCGGGCTTCGGCGGTGCGCTGGGTGGCGAGGAGGGTGGCCAGGACCGGATCCGCCTCCGGTTGCGCTGCGGCGGCAACCTGGGCGTGCGGCGCCGCGCTGGCGCCTGCCGATGCCGCTAGCAATAGTCCAGCGCACAGCGTCCGGATTTGTTGGAAATGAATAACGGTGTTTTGCATCGTATTTACATTCCTATTTTTATATTTATATCGGCAATACCAAACAGTCCAGTTGCCTTCATATTTTTATTTTCTAAATCTCTCTAAAAATCACAAATTCTTTACATTAATTATTGAGTATGTGATTAATTAAAGTTGCCTTGTATTGATGTGTCTTAACCGACAAGCAATTGCACTGTTTAACTGTAGTAAATTTGCTGAAAAATAGACGCTGCAGTGCACAAAAAGTGGTGAGTTTGTCAAGAAAGTGTTTCCTCAGTGCATGGGCATCATGTAAAATCCTGCATTACTCCATAATGCCCTCCGAGTCATTTCTCACCGTCAATGTCCAAGTTCACCAAGAGTTTTACGGCCGTGGTCATGGCCGTTGTATCCACTGCTGCCTTTGCGCAGGATGCAAGCAACAAATCGGATCTCTTCAACCAGGATCTCTCGGCGCCGTCGGGCATGTCGGGCATGGGGGACGTTCCGGCGCCTTCCGCACCACGCAAGATCAGCATTACCAATGGCCAGGTCAGGGAGCTCGGCATGGCTGGCCGGTCGGCGCTGCCGGCCAATCCGGCCGTCAGTGGTACGCAGGCGTCGAGTGAAGTTCCGGCCGCAAAACCGCAGAGCGAATTCCAGAAATTCGTGGCGGAGAACACGGGCAAGAACCTGCCGATTTTTGGCGCGGAGTTTTTCGCGAACACGCCGTCGACGTTCGCACCGATCTCGAATGCACCGGTGCCGTCCGATTACCCGCTGGGTCCGGGTGACGAACTGATGATCCGCGGTTGGGGTACCGTCGACATCGATTTCCGCGCCACCATCGACCGCAACGGCACGGTTTCCATCCCGACGATCGGCAACGTGCCGCTGGCCGGCGTGAAGGCCGGCGATGCCGAAGGCGTGATCCGCGCCGCAGTGGGGCGCCTGTACAAGGGCGTGACCGTCAACGTGACCTTCGGCCAGCTGCGCGCGATCACCGTGTACGTGGTCGGCCAGGCGAACCGTCCGGGTACCTATACCGTGTCGAGCCTCTCGACGCTGGTCACGGCGCTGTTCGCCAGTGGCGGTCCCAACGCCAACGGCAGCATGCGCCACGTGCAGGTCAAGCGCGGCGGCAAGGTCGTGGCCGAGCTGGACCTGTACTCCTTCATCGCCAAGGGCGACAAGTCGGCCGACATCAAGCTGCTGGACGGCGACACCATCTACATTCCGTCGGCCGGCGGCTTCGTCGCCATGGTCGGCAAGGTCAATGCGCCGGCCGTGTACGAACTGAAGACCGGTAGCGATACGGTCGAATCCCTGCTGGACATCGCCGGCGGCCTGCCGGTCGTGGCCGACCCGCGCCGTGCCTTCCTGGAGCGCATCGACCCGTCGACGAACCATCCGCGTACGGTGGAGCAGTTCGCCCTGGACGGCCAGGGGCTGAAGCGCGTGCTCAAGAACGGCGACGTGCTGAACATCACCTCGATCACGCCGGACTTCTCGAATGCGGTGGTCCTGCGCGGTAACGTGGACCAGTCGGTGCGTGCGCCGTTCAAGACGGGCATGCGCGTGAGCGACCTGATCCCGAATCGCGAATACCTGGTCAGCCGCAATTCGACGCGTCTCCAGAACAGTGCCCTGCCTACGGGCAACAATGAAAAGGATACGTCGGAACAGGCCAAGTCGATCGCCGCCAGCATCGGCTCCCTGCTGGAGCCGATCAACTGGGATTACGCCGTCATCGAGCGCGTGAACCGCACCGACCTGACGGTCAAGCTGATCCCCTTCAACCTGGGCAAGGTGTTCGCCGACCCGGCCGGCCCGGACAACGTCCAGCTGCAACCCGGCGACACCGTCACGATCTTCTCCCAGAACGACGTGCAGGTGCCGATCGCGAAGCGCGAAGTCTTCGTGCGCATCGAGGGCGAGGTGAATACCCCGGGCGTGTACCAGATGACCGCCGGCGACACCCTGCAGAACCTGGTCGCCAAGGCGGGCGGCCCGACCGCGAACGCCTACCTGTTCGGCACCGCGTTCTACCGCGAGGAAGTGCGCAAGGAACAGCAGACCAATCTCGAGCGCGCGATCGACCGCCTGGAAGCGCAGGTGCGCAGCGAGCAATCGAAGCTGGCGTCGAACGCGCTGGCGATGTCGCCTGCCGACGCCGCCACCTCGGCGGCCCAGTTCGAGACCCAGCGCCGCGTGGCGGAAGATCGCATCACCCGCCTGCGCAAGCTGCAGTCGAGCGGCCGCATCGCCTTCGGCCTGGAGCCGAACGAGCGTTCGTTCGCGCGCCTGCCGCAGGTGCAGCTGCAGAACGGCGACCGCCTGGTGGTGCCGTCCAAGCCGGCCTATGTGCACGTGTTCGGCTCGGTCAACGTCGAGGCGTCGCCGCTGTGGCGCCCGAACGGCCGCGTGAAGGATTACCTGAAGATGGCCGGCACCAATTCGGATGCCGACCTCGAGAACGTGTTCGTGCTGCGCGTCGACGGCACCGTGGTGTCGTCCGATTCCCAGGGTTGGTTCTTCGGCAAGATCGGCGGCCTCGAGGTCATGCCGGGCGACACCATCGTGGTACCCGAGAAGCTCGACAAGACGACGGCGTGGAGCCGTTTCACGCAGGGTGCGCGCGAGTGGACGCAGATCCTCGCGAACTTCGGCCTGGGCGCCGCCGCGGTCAAGACGCTGCGCGATTAACGATGGGCTGGCGCGACGTGCGCATGGTCAAAAAGAACGTGGGAATGAGCTAGATGCAGGACTTGGAAAAACGGGAAGTGGTGCCGCAGCAACCGGATGAGATCGGCGTTGTCGACATCTTGATCGTGTTGGCGAAGCACAAGAAACGCATCCTCGGCGTCACGTTCGCGGCGGCCGTGCTGTCGGCGGGCGTCGCCATGGTGCTGCCCAGCGTGTATCAAGCGACGGCCAAGCTGTTGCCGCCGCAGCAGGGCCAGTCCGGCGCCACCGCGATGCTGTCCCAGCTCGGCGGCCTTGCCAGCGCGGCCGCTGGCGCGGCTGGCCTGAAGAATCCGAACGACCTGTACGTCGGCATGCTGAAGAGCCGCACGGTGGCCGACCGGATCGTCGCGCAGTTCGACCTGAAAAAAGCCTACGACACCGATTCGCTGGAAGTGGCGCGCCAGGGGCTGCAAGCGAATACCAATATCAGCGCGGGCAAGGATGGCCTGATCACGATCGAGGTGGAGGACAAGGACCAGAAGCGCGTGGCCGCGATGGCGAACGCCTACGTCAGCGAACTGCTGCGCCTGACCCGGGTACTGGCCGTGACGGAAGCGTCGCAGCGCCGCCTGTTCTATGAACGCCAGCTCGGTACCGCCAAGGACAACCTGGCCAGGGCCGAGATGGAATTGAAGAGTACGCTCGATACGCGCGGCGTCATCAGCGTCGACGCGGAAAGCCGCGCCGTCCTCGAAACCGTCGGCCGGCTCAAGGCCCAGGTGTCGGCCAAGGAAATCCAGCTGAGTTCGATGCGCGCCTTCGTCACGGATGCCAACCCCGACTATCGCCGGGTACAGGAAGAGTTGAACGGGCTGCGCCTGGAACTGTCGCGCCTGGAAAACGGACGCGGCGGTGCCGCCGCCGGCGCCGACAAGACCGGCGGCCTGGAGAACGTCAAGGTGCTGCGTGAAGTGAAGTACCAGCAGATGCTGTATGAACTGCTGGCCAAGCAATACGAAGTGGCGCGCATCGACGAGGCCAAGGATCCGTCCGTGGTGCAGGTGCTGGACCAGGCGGTGGAGCCGGAGCGCAGGGCAAGGCCCAAGCGCACCATG
Source organism: Massilia sp. (assembly GCA_031995805.1). Classification (GTDB taxonomy): domain Bacteria; phylum Pseudomonadota; class Gammaproteobacteria; order Burkholderiales; family Burkholderiaceae_D; genus Telluria. Next base: position 2,447 of record DAMAFT010000027.1, on the reverse strand, counting down.
ATCGTCGTTCTTGCGACAGCAATTGCCGCATTCCTTGCGATCATATCTGCTTTCCTGACGGAAGCGCGGGAAAGGACACTGGCATCGCCCCAGGGAGCAGCGCAGTGGGCGGTATTGAAGAAATATCTGCGGTTCGGCAAGAACCATTGAGGGAGCCAGGCAGGATCGGCAGGCTTCAAACGAAGGGAGATAGGTAGCGAATGGAAATTCTGGGCTTGGCTAACATTGCTTTGGGTACGACTGCCGTCAGTGCTGCGGCGAGCGTGCTGATCGTGCTGTCGCAGCGCTGGCATGGCAAGCATACGCTCGATCATGACCTGGACGGCGTGCAGAAGTTTCATACGGTCGCGGTACCGCGCATCGGCGGCGTCGCGATCGTCATCGCGATCATGGCCGCGCTGCTGTGGACGAATGCCTTCGGCAAATTCCCGAACGGCTACCTGCAGATCGCGGCATTGCTGGTGGTCGCGGGCCTGCCGGTGATCGTGGCCGGCACGGTCGAAGACGTGACCAAGCGGGTATCGGTCCGGATGCGCCTGGCGGCATCGATCATGAGCGCGCTGGCGGCAAGCTGGCTGCTCGGCGCCACCGTCGACGAACTGGACATCTGGGGTGTCGATGCCCTGCTGACCTGGGCGCCGTTCGCACTGATCGTGACGGCCATCGTGGTGGCCGGCGGCATCAATGCGATCAATATCATCGACGGCTTCAACGGCCTGGCCTCGAGCGTCGTCGTGGTGATGCTGCTTGCCCTGGGCGCGGTGGCGTGGAATGCCGGCGACATGCTGGTCGCCGAGCTGGCGGCACTGGGCGTCGGCGCCGCGCTCGGTTTCCTGCTGGTGAACTATCCGACCGGCCGCCTGTTCCTGGGCGACGGCGGTGCGTATTTCCTCGGCTTCTGGGTCGCCGAGACGGCGGTGTTGCTGCTGGTCCGTAACGAGTCGGTCAATGCCTGGCAAGTGCTGGGGATCTGCGCCTATCCGGTCATCGAAGTGCTGTACAGCATGTACCGTCGCCGCATCGTGCGCAAGGCCAGCCCGGGCGCACCCGACGGCCTGCACCTGCATACCCTGGTCTATCGCCGCGTCGTGTCGCGCCTGGTGGCGGTGGATGCCGCCCAGCCGTGGCGCCGCAATGCCGCGGTGATGTGCGTGACCACCCCGTGCATCGCCTTGGCGGTCATGCTCGCCGTGACGCAGGGCGGGACCATTGCCGGCGGCATGCTGGTCGTTTTCGGGCAGTTGCTTGCCTATCTTGCCGTGTACGCGCGCCTGGTGCGCGGCAAATGGGGCTTCCGCGCGCGCTGGGCCGAGGAACAGCCCGTGAAGGCATCCTGATATCTTTCCCCCCGGCTGCCGGACATGCTTGCGTCCCACGGATGCAAGCCCGACAGCCGGTACGGCATCGGCCCCGGGCGCTGCATTGCCGGCGCCGCGCCGCAGGCATCGTGCAGGACGCCACGGACAGGCGCCGGTGCGGACCATCTCCACTGGTGCACAGGCCTGGCATCGCCGCCACTGATCTCACAAGAAATTTGCAAGAAAGAACGTAATGACTATGAAATTATCGGAAAACACGCGCATTGCCATCATCGGCCTGGGTTACGTGGGACTGCCGCTGGCGGTCGAGTTCGGCAAGAAATTCCCGACGATCGGCTTCGACATCAACGCCCGCCGCGTGCAGGAACTGAAGGAAGGCGTCGACCACACGCTCGAGACCGAATCCCACGAGCTGGCCGCCGCCGTGCGCCTGAGCTACACGACGGACCCGGAAGACCTGCGCGACGCCACCGTGTACATCGTTACCGTGCCGACGCCGATCGACGAGTACAAGCAGCCCGACCTGACCCCGCTGGAAAAAGCATCGGAAACCCTGGGCCGGATCATCAAGAAGGGCGATATCGCCATCTTCGAATCGACCGTCTATCCGGGCGCCACGGAAGAGTACTGCGTACCGGTCATCGAGCGCGTCTCGGGCCTGACGTTCAACGACGATTTCTTCATCGGCTACAGCCCCGAGCGCATCAACCCGGGCGACAAGGAACACCGCCTGACGACGATCACCAAGGTGACGTCCGGCTCGACCCCGGAAGCGGCCGACTTCGTGGACGCCCTGTACGGCAGCATCATCGTCGCCGGCACCCACAAGGCGGCGTCGGTCAAGGTAGCCGAAGCGGCGAAAGTCATCGAAAACACCCAGCGCGACCTGAACATCGCGCTGATGAACGAGCTGACCATCATCTTCGGCAAGCTGGGCATCGATACCGAGGACGTCCTCAAGGCAGCCGGCACGAAATGGAATTTCCTACCGTTCCGCCCGGGCCTGGTCGGCGGCCACTGCATCGGCGTGGATCCGTACTACCTGACCCACAAGGCGGAATCGATCGGCTATCATCCCCAGGTGATCCTGGCCGGCCGCCGCATCAACGACAGCCTGGGCGCCTCCGT
>DAMAFT010000026.1:0-14666 GCA_031995805.1 Massilia sp. | reverse complement strand
CGGCCTATTGCCCGAACCCGGCCATGCCGCTGTGGTCGTCCCACCCGCGCGTCTTCCTGGACTTCGATCACGATGGCCACGCGAAATGCCCGTACTGCGGCACCCAGTACCGCCTGGCGCCGGGCGTCGCCGCCGGTCACCACTAAGCGCATCGCGCGCAGCGGGCGGCCCTCCTTGGACGGCACGGCGTGCCCTCACTCTAGCCCGTTCGAAGGATACCGGGCGCCCCGGTGGCTGCCCGGCGGCCACCTGCAAACGATCTGGCCCGCCACCTGCGTGCGCAAGCCGCCGGTGGCCTACCGGCGCGAACGCTGGGACACACCCTGCGGCCAGGATTTCATCGACGTCGACTTCGTCGACGGCGCCCCCGGCAGCCCCGTCGTGCTGCTGTTCCACGGCCTCGAAGGCTCGTCCGACAGCCATTATGCGCGCGCCCTGATGGCCGCCGTCCGCGCGCGCGGCTGGCACGGCGCCATCCCCCACTTCCGCGGCTGCTCGGGCGAACCGAACCTGGCCCCGCGCTTCTATCACTCCGGCGACGCCGCAGAACTCGACTGGATCCTGCGCCGGCTGCGTCCGCGCTTTGCAGGGCCGTTCTACGCGGCCGGCGTCTCGCTGGGCGGCAACGTCCTGCTGCGCTGGCTGGGAGAGCAGCAGCATGCGGCCGGCATCGTCGACGCGGCCGTGGCCGTCTCCGCCCCGCTCGACCTGGCGGCCGGCGGCGCGGCGCTGGGACGCGGCTTCAACCGCGTCTACACACGCATGTTCCTGGACACGCTCAAGCCCAAGGCACTGGCCCGGCTGGCGCGCTATCCCGGCCTGTTCGACCGCGCCGCGCTGCTGGCGGCGCGCGACCTGTACGCCTTCGACAACGTCGTCACCGCCCCGCTGCACGGCTACCGCGACACCGACGACTACTGGCACCGCGCCAGCGCCAGGCACGTCCTGGGCGACATCACGGTCGACACGCTGGTGCTGAACGCCCGCAACGACCCGTTCCTGCCGGGCCGCCACCTGCCGCAGGCGGCGGCGCGCGCCGTGACGCTGGAATATCCGGAGGAAGGCGGCCACGTCGGCTTCGCCACCGGTCCCTTCCCCGGGCGCATCGACTGGCTGGCCCGGCGCATCCTCCATTTCTTCGACTGCCATGCCGGCACGGCCGCCGGCATCGATGCGACCCGCGCGCCGGCAGCGGCCCAGGTATGCCAAGCTTGACCCCATGGACGATATCGTAAGACAGGCAATGGCCAAGTGGCCGAACGTGCCCTACTGCTACGGCTGGCTGGCGCTGGACGCGCGCGGCGCCTGGCGCATGCGCGACGAGGCCGCGCAACGCGCCGGCAGTCCCGGCGACAAACTGACGAATGCCGCCCTGGTCGGCTTCATCGCGCGCAACTACCAGCGCGACGAGCGCGGCTGCTGGTATTTCCAGAACGGCCCGCAACGCGTCTACGTGAACCTGGAAGCCACGCCCTTCATCGCGCGCACCGACCCGGCCCACGGCCTGGCGCTGCACACGGGCCAGCCGTTCGGCCCGCCCGGGCAGGCATTTCTGACCGACACGGGCGCCATCGTGCTGCGCGCGGGCGACCTGGTCGCCCAGGTCGACGACCGCGACGTAGCGCAACTGCTGCAACTGCTGGAACTGGACGGCCGGCCGGCGTCGGACGAAGGCCTGATGGCCTGGCTGGACGGCGGCGCGGGGGAACTGGCGCTGCGCTGGGGAGACCGACGCGTGGCCGTCGAGCGGCTGCGCCAGGACCAGATGCCGGAAAGGTTCGGGTTCGTGCGGCAGCCTGCCATGCCATAACCCCTTCCGCGCGCACGGGCCGGGAACGGCTCAGCGCTCGTCCTTCTTGTCCTTCTTCTCTTCCTTCTGCCGCTCGTTCAGCTCGCGTTCGCGCGCATCGATCACCGCCTGGTCGTAGAACGACACGTCCTTCGCCTTGCGCGCCAGGTTGAGCTGGTCGACGGCCGCCGGCACCGCGCCCGACAGCACGTAGGATTCGGCCAGCGCCATGTGCTGCAGCGCGATCTTGCCCTGCGCCGCATAGGTCTTGGCGAGCTTGTCGTACAGCTTGGGTTCCTCGCGGTACTGCTGCACCTGGTCGCGCAGGAACACGCCGGCCTCGTCCAGCTTGCCGCCCGCGATCAGCGCATCGGCATACTGGCGCGCCGCCATGCGCGACAGCGGAAATTTATGGTAGACCTTTTCCGCATCCTGCACGGCCTGGGCCAGCACCTCCGGCGGCTGCCCGGGCGCCAGTTCGATGTCGATGGCCAGCTGGGCGAACATGGCCTCGCCGTTCGTCCCCGGACGCTCGGCCGACAGCACGCCGGGCTTCGGCCGCATCGAGGCGCGCGCCTTGTCGAGCCAGGACTGGGCCGCCTTCAGGTCGCCCTGGCGCAGCGCCAGGAACGACATGCCGTACATGCCGGCCGTCTGGTGCTGGGTGTTCTGCTCGGCCATCTGGGTCTCGAACGTCGAGCGGACCTCGTCGCGGCCCTTCTGGCTCTCGTCCTGCAGCACGCGGGCGCGGGCGCGCACCAGGTGGAATTCGATGCTGTCCGGGCGGATCCGGCCCGGCTTGGGATTGTCGCGGATGCGCGACTGGATGTCGGCGATGCGCTCGCCCGTCAGCGGGTGGCTGGACAGCCAGGCCGGCGCCTCGCCGTAGAGCCGGGTCGTGCCCTGCAGGCGCTTGAAGAAGGCCACCATGCCGGTGGTGTCGTAGCCGGCCGCGCGCATGGTCTGGAAACCGACGCGGTCGGCCTCGCGCTCGGCGTCGCGGCTGAAATTCAGCTGGCGCTGGATGGCCAGGCCCTGCCCGCCCATCGCCACGCCGATCGCCGCATCGGCGCCGCCGCCGGCCTTGCCGACCAGCGCCGCCAGCAGCAGCGCCGCCAGCGGCAGCAGCGCATCCTGCTTCTGCTGGCCGATCATGCGCGCGATGTGGCGCTGCGACACGTGGCCGATCTCGTGCGACAGCACCGACGCCAGTTCCGACTCGTTCTGCGCCGCGACCAGCAGTTGCGAGTGCACGCCGATGAAGCCGCCCGGCAGCGCGAACGCATTGATCATCGGGTCGCGCACGGCGAAGAAGAAGAAATCGGCATTGGTTTCGCCACGCGAACCGGGCGCCGCCGCCAGCAGGCCTTCGCCGAAATTGTTCAGGAACTCGATGATCGGCTCGTCGTCGAGGTAGTCGCGGTCGCGCCGGATGTCGTTCATGACCTCCTCGCCCAGCTTGCGCTCGAGCACGGGAGACAGGTCGGCGCGCGCGGCATCGCCGAGCGTGGGAAGGCTGTTCAGGTCGGTTACGCCGCGCAAGACGGGCGTCGTCGGCGCGACCGGCGCCGCCGGCGCCAGGCCGGCAGCGGCCGCCGCCACGGCCAGCGCCCCGGCCGTCAGCGCGCGCCGGAAGGTCCGGCGCCGGGATGATGAAAGCTGCAACATCGCTGGAATCGGGATCGGTTTCACGGTGCTATGATACCCGCTTCCCGGCCATTGTTACCGCCGGGGCAAACTTTGTTACCCAGCCCGCGACCGCACCATGACCACACCGAACGACCACCTCACCCACTTCGACGCCGCCGGCCAGGCCCACATGGTGGACGTCGGCGCGAAAGACGACACCCACCGCGTCGCCGTCGCCGCCGGCACCATCCGCATGCAGCCGGCCACGCTCGAACTGGTCAAGTCCGGCACGGCCAAGAAGGGCGACGTCCTCGGCGTGGCCCGCATCGCCGCCATCATGGCCGCCAAGCGCACCAGCGACCTGATCCCGCTATGCCACCCGCTGGCCCTGACGCGCGTGGTGGTCGATTTCGAAGTCGACGACGCCAACAACAGCGTGCATTGCCGCGCGCAGGTGGAGTTGAAGGGCAAGACCGGGGTCGAGATGGAGGCGTTGACGGTCGTGCAGGTGGGGTTGCTGACGATTTACGATATGTGCAAGGCGGTGGATCGGGGGATGGTGATGACCAATGTGCGCGTGCTGGAAAAGCATGGCGGCAAGAGCGGGGACTGGACGGCGCAGTTCTGAAACGCGCCGTCCTCCACGGACGGCGGCCCGGGCTCAGGCGCCCCCGTTCGGCATCCACGCCTTGATCCACGCGCTTCCCATCATTTCCATCGCCTTGCGGTTCGCCTCGGCATAGCGCTCCAGCGACTGCTGCTGCACCGCCACCGCATTCTTCGCCAGCGCATCGGCGCAGGCGTTCGCCGCCGCCATGAAGGCGCGCATGGTGTGTTCCTGGATGATGTGCGCCGAGCTGAGCAGCAACTGCTGCGTGTGTTTTTCCATGGCGTCCCGGTACAGGCCCGCGATGCCCGTCCAGGGTTCCACCAGCGGGCCGGGAAGGGCCGCGGCGGATGCCATGGCCGGGTTCGTGCCTGTCGTCGGCATGATCGTTCTCCTCGAAGATGCGCCGGACGCCCGGCGCCCCATACAGTGCGCCTTCTGGCTGACATGCGCTTGACAGCGCTCAAGTGCGCCGGGATTGCCGATATTGAAAATGATAATCATTATCAATACAATGCCGGCACGTATCCACGATTCCTGAACGCCATGAAAAAGCTGCTGTTCCCCGCCCTCCTTTCCCTGCTGTCGATGTCCGCCGCCCAAGCCCACCAGGTCTGGATCGAGCAGAACGGCAAGACCGCCACGCTGCAGTTCGGCGAATTCGGCGACAACCTGCGCGAAACCACGCCGGGCCTGCTGGACAAGTTCGTCGCGCCGAGCGCCACCCTGGTGTCCGCCAAGGGCAACCGTCCGCTGGCGCTGGAAAAGACCGCCCGCGGCTTCGTGCTGGCGGGCGCCGCCGGGGCTGGCGAGTCGATCGTGGCGGTCGATGCCGCCTATCCGGGCTGGGACAGCCAGAAGGACGGCAAGACCATCCATACGATCTGGGTGCCTGCCGCGCGCTTCGTGACCGGCTTCGCGGCCCAGCAACCAGTGCTGGACTTCGACATCGTCCCGGCCGGCAAGCCGGGCCAGTTCAAGGTGTTCTACAAGGGCCAGCCGGCCGCCAAGGTCGACGTCAGCGCCGTGATCCCGAACGGCTGGTCGAAGAAGGCGACCTCGGACGCCCAGGGCCTGGTCAGCTTCGACCTGCCGTGGAAGGGCAGCTACGTGCTGGAAGCCCACTACAACGACAAGACGCCGGGCGAGCGCGACGGCAAGTCCTACGACGCGGCCAGCTTCGTGACCTCGCTGTCGTTCGTGCTTGCCGGCGGCGCGCCAGCCCTGCCGGCCGGTCCGGCGGCGGCGCCCAACCAATAAGCCGGGCGGCAAGCGCCGCCTGCCCGGCCCGGGCCACCATGGCGCGGGCCGGCGCCACCCAAATCGTGCGCACCGACATTGTCAAATTTCGTTTCATTTCTCTCTATATCGCATTCCGGATTCATTAGTAAACAAGCAAACAAAACGTTAAATTGTTGGGAAAATGCGCCATTCATAAACGATTTGCGTAACAATCGCTTAGAGAATTTCCCTGGATCAATTACGATTTATCTCCAGCAAGATCGTTTCGCGGTTGGCCCTTTTTGCTTGTCCAACGTGGGCATTGCCTCCCGCCTTTCCCCCGATCCTCCGGAGAACCCAAAAAATGTTTCGAAATATGAAGGTCGGTACCCGACTGATCCTCGGTTTCCTCGCCATTACCATCCTCGGCGCCATCGTGGCCGGCATCGGCATCTACAATATGGACCAGATGAACGAACGTGCCAAGCGCTTGTACCGCAACGAATTGCTCGGCCTCTCGTACACCAAGGAAGCGAACATCAACCTGATCTACATCGGCCGCGCGCTGCGCGGCGTGATGCTGGCCTCGAGCGACGAGCAGCGCAACAAGACGCTCGCCAATCTCGACAAGTACAAGCAGATGATGCGCGATAACCTGGACAAGGCCCGCCCGTTGTTCACCACGGACGACGGCAAGCGCGTGTTCGCCGAGCTCGACACCCAATTGCGCACCTATGGCGAGAGCGAGACGAAACTGCTGGCCCTGGCCAGGGCCGACGCCCTGCAGGACCAGCGTGCCTCGATCGATTACCTGTTCGGCAGCTTCTTGCCGGCATCCCAGATCGTCGACGACAAGATGAGCGAACTGGCGCTGCGCAAGGAACAGACGGCCAGTGCCGCCAACGAGGCCAACCTGCAGGCCTACCACACCGGCCGCGCCATGATGATGACCCTGGTGGCGTGCAGCGTGCTGGCCGGCATCGCCCTGGGCATGCTGATCACGCGCAGCCTGACGCGCCAGCTCGGCGGCGAACCGGCCTACGCGGCCGAGGTCGCGGGCCGCATCGCCGCCGGCGACCTGGTCAGCGAGGTGGACGTGCGCGACGGCGACCGCGGCAGCCTGCTGTTCGCGATGAAATCCATGCGCGACCGCCTGGCCACCATCGTCACCGAAGTGCGCGCCGGCACCGATGCGATCGCCTCGGCGTCGAGCCAGATCGCCAGCGGCAACATGGACCTGTCCTCGCGCACCGAGGAACAGGCCAGTTCCCTGGAAGAAACGGCGTCGTCGATGGAGGAGCTGACCTCGACCGTCAAGCAGAACGCCGACAATGCGCGCCAGGCGAATGTGCTGGCGATGACGGCCTCGACCGTCGCCACCCAGGGCGGCGCGGTCGTCGACCAGGTGGTCGACACGATGAACGCGATCGACGCGTCGTCGAAGAAGATCGTCGACATCATCGCCGTCATCGACGGCATCGCGTTCCAGACCAATATCCTGGCGCTGAACGCCGCCGTGGAAGCGGCGCGCGCCGGCGAACAGGGCCGCGGCTTCGCGGTGGTCGCAGGGGAAGTGCGCACGCTGGCCCAGCGCTCGGCCACGGCCGCCAAGGAAATCAAGGCGCTGATCGGCGACTCGGTGGACAAGGTCGGCGCCGGCGGCAAGCTGGTCGGCCAGGCCGGCGCCACCATGCACGAAGTCGTGGAAAGCATCCAGCGCGTCGCGGACATCATGGGCGAGATCACGGCGGCGAGCTCGGAGCAGACCACCGGCATCGAGCAGATCAACCAGGCCGTCATCCAGATGGACAATGTCACCCAGCAGAATGCCGGCCTGGTCGAGGAAGCGGCGGCGGCGTCGGAAGCCCTGCAGGACCAGGCCGCCAAGCTGTCCGAACTGGTCAGCGTGTTCCGCGTCGCGGCGGGCCACGATGCGCCGCCGCGCCGCCAGGACAAGGCGGCGCCGGCGGCCCGCCCGGCACCGGCCGCCGCCGCGCGCCAGGCAGCGGCGGCGCTGCCGGCGCCGTCCGCCGCGCCGGCGCGCTTCGTGCGCCAGGAAGTGCGTCCCGCAGCCGCGCGCCCTGCCCCGGCGCCGGCGCGTAAGGTCGCGGCGACCGCGGAAGGCGACTGGGAAGAGTTCTGACGGCGCCCCGGCCTGTGCCTGTGCCGGGCGCCTTTCCAACAGGGCCGCTTGCAGGGCGGCTCGTCAGCCCTGGCCCCACGGCGTGTACGCAAAACCGTTGCCGATCAGCGCCGCCGTCCCTTCGCGGTTTTCCGTGCTCTCGCTGATGGCGGCCAGCACCTGGGCGACGCTGGCGCCGTGGCTGTCGAGCACGCCGGTCCAGAATGCCAGGCCGGCCGCCTCGGGCGCGCGGTGCAGGATGTTTTCATAGTACTTGTTCACCAGCTCGCGGTTGCTCGTCGCGGCGCCGTAGGCATCGCGGTACTCCTTCGAATCGATGAAGCCCTGGGCGGCGTTCGCCAGGCTCTGGCCCTGGTCGAGCGCATTGATCCAGAAACCCAGGCCGCCCTTGTCGGGCGTGCGCGCGAACGCGGCCTGGTACAGGCGGAAGGCCTGGCCGCCGTTGCCGTCGATGTCCAGCGCGTAGGCGGTATCGGCGAACACGAGGCGCTCGACGTTGGCGAGCTGGACCGCGACGCCGGCCGCGTCGGTGACCGTGTAGCCGGTCGTGGCGCCGTTGGCCGCCTTTACCGCCGCCACGTTCACCGATGCGCGCGCCACCGCCATCTGCGCGGTGTCGAGACCGCTGCCGCCATCCACGCCGTGGGCGCCGCCCGCCAGCACGATCGTGTCGTTCCCGTCGCCCGCCTCGACGCCCAGCAGGCCGCCGCCGCCCTTGAGCGTGATGCGGTCGGCGCCGGCGCCGGCGCGCACGGTGACGGCGGCATACAGGCGGTCCGGCAGGGCGATGTCGATGACATCGTTGCCGCCGAGCAGCGCGGCATCCGCGTAGACGGCGCTCAGGTCGCCGACCTTGCTCGCGTCGGCGCCCAGGCCGGCGATGACGACCGAACTGCCGTCGTAGTAATCCTCGACATAGCCATCGACCGAGCCGTACATGCCGTTCGACAGCGCCGGGTCGAACATCAGCCGGCCATCGACGCTGGCATGGCGCAACAGCTTGTCCGCCTGCACCATGATCGAGTCGACCAGGCCGTTCAGTTCGCCCGTGGGGCCGATGCTCATGCGCCCGCCGAGGGAAAACGCCACGTTGCCGAACACGGGATCGTAGTCGGGGCTGGTCGTGGCGTATTCGGTGGCGACGCGCACGGTGTTCAGCAGGTGTCCCTCGTTCGCCGTTTCCAGCGACGGCTCGGTGCCCAGCGCATAGTCGAAGTTCAGGTAGCCCGACGTCGTCACCTTGAAGGCGCCGGCCTGGCGCAGCTCGTAGGCGGTCGCGGTGGCATGGCCGGCGCTGGCGTTCGGGTTGTCGGGCTTGAACCCGATGTAGGTCTCGGTCACGTCCTGGGTGTAGTCCACGCGCAGCGTCGAGCCGTCCAGGTTCCAGGAGCGCAGCGCCACGTCCGGGATGCCGTAGCCGGCCGGATTCGCATTGCCGAGCAGGTCGTCGATCGACCCGTACGGCGAACCCGCCGCGCCCAGTGCCTGTTGCTGGTCGATCACGTCTTGCGAAAGCCGGATGGTAATGCTCGCCATGGATGTCCTCGTCGATGATGGAATGCGCAGGTGTGCGGTCGGTCGATTATAGATGAGGCGTATGGACGCGCTCGGTACGAAAGCACACGCCATCCATCCCTGTTGCCGCCAGCCTTGCCCGAGCCGCGCGCGCGTGTCGCGTGTTAAATTGTTGCCTTTTTACCGAAGCAAGAGGACAGGATGAAAGTCAATCAGATGGCGCTGGCCGTCGCCTTCGCGGCAAGCGCCGCGGGAGCCGCGGGCATGGCCGCCGCGGCCGCGCCGCGCGGTTTCACGGTCGAGGACATGGTCGCGATGGAGCGCGTCGGCACCCCGGTGGTGTCGCCCGACGGTGCGCGCATCGTCTACACGGTGCGCAGCACCGACGTAGCCAAGAACAAGGGCCATACCGACCTGTACCTGGTCGACCTGAAGTCCGCCGACCCGGCGCCGCAGCGCCTGACGTCCGACGCGGCCAGCAGCACCGACCCGGAATGGTCGGGCAAGGGCGACGCCATCTATTTCCTGTCGACGCGCTCCGGTTCGGCGCAGGTATGGCGCCTGCCGCTGCAGGGCGGCAAGGCCGGCGTGCCGGTGCGCGTGACCGACCTGCCGCTCGACGTCGACAATTTCCGCGTGTCGCCGACCGGCGAGCGCATCGCCCTGAGCATGGCCGTGTTCCGCGACTGCGCCGACCTCGCCTGCACCAAGGCGCGCATGGAGGCGCGCGCCAAGGACAAGGCGACGGGCATGGTCTACGACCGCCTGTTCGTGCGCCACTGGGACACCTGGGCCGACGGCCGCAACGCGGTGCTGTACTCGGCGCCGCTGGACGCGTCCGGCAAGGTAGCGGGCACGCCCGTCAGCCTGTCCGGCACGCTCGACGGCGACGTGCCGTCGAAGCCGTTCGGCGATCGCGAGGAATACCGCTTCAGCCCGGACGGCAAGACCGTCGCGTTCTCGGTGCGCATCGCCGGCAAGACCGAAGCGTGGTCGACCAACTTCGACCTGTACACGGTCCCGAGCGCGGGCGGCCAGCCGCGCAACCTCACCGCCGACAATCCGGCCTGGGACACCAAGGGCACGTTCTCGCCGGACGGCCGCACGCTGGCCTACCTCGCCATGGCGCGCCCCGGCTTCGAGGCCGACCGCTGGCAGGTCATGCTGCTGGACCTCGCCTCCGGCAAGAAACGCAAGCTGGCGGCCGACTGGGACCGCTCGGCCGGCAACCTGCAATGGACGCAGGACGGCGAGGCGCTGGTCGTCGACGCCGAGGACGTCGGCCAGCACCGCCTGTTCTCGATCGACGTCGCTTCCGGCAAGGTGGCGGCGCTGACCGGCAAGGGATCGATCGGCGGCTACGACGTGCGCGGCAACACCGTCGCCTTCACCCAGGCCAACCTGCAGTCGGGCGCCCAGCTGTACGCGATGAAGCTGGGTTCGACGGATGCGAAGCCATTGACCACGCTGAACAAGGAACGCCTGGCCGACGTGCGCTGGGGCGAGTCCGAACAGTTCTCGTTCCGGGGCGCCAACGGCGACACCGTCTACGGCCACGTGATGAAGCCGTGGAACTACGAACCGGGCAAGAAATACCCGGTCGCGTTCCTGGTCCACGGCGGCCCGCAGGGCAGCTTCGGCAACGGCTGGAGCTACCGCTGGAACCCGCAGACCTATGCCGGCGCCGGCTATGCCGCCGTGTTCATCGACTTCCACGGCTCGACCGGCTACGGCCAGAAGTTCACCGACGCCATCAGCGGCGACTGGGGCGGCAAGCCGCTCGAGGACCTGCAGAAGGGCCTGGCCGCGGCCGTGGCCAAGTATCCGTGGCTGGACCGCGCCAACACGTGCGCGCTGGGCGCGTCCTACGGCGGCTACATGATGAACTGGATCCAGGGTAACTGGCCGGACGGCTTCAAGTGCATCGTCAACCACGACGGCGTGTTCGACACGCGCGGCATGGCCTTCTCGACCGAGGAACAATGGTTCACCGACTGGGAAAGCGGCGGCAGCTACTTCGCGCTGCCGCAGAACCACGAGAAATTCAATCCGGTCCTGCACGTCGCCAAGTGGAAGACGCCGATGCTGGTCGTCCAGGGCGACCTCGACTTCCGCATCCCGACCGCGCAGGGCCTGTCGGCCTTCACCGCCCTGCAGCGCAAGGGCATCGAGAGCAAGCTGCTGGTGTTCCCGGACGAAAACCACTGGGTCCTGAAGCCGGCCAACTCGCTGCTGTGGCACCACACCGTGATCGGCTGGCTCGACCAGCACCTGAAGCCGACGAAGTAAGCCCCCTCGTCCGCCACACCGAACGCCCGCTCCACGCGGGCGTTTTTCATCGGCCTGCATGATGGGTTGGCAAGGCAGCATCGCTCCTACCAACAAATAGTTTCTCCCAGTATACTTGGGGTATCTTGAACACGACCATGGCCGACGGGATGACGGACACGCAGGCGGAACGCGAACTCACGCCGCAGGAATTCGATTTCGACGCGATGAACCTGCAGGTCGGCGTGCGCCTGCAGCTGCTGACGCACCGGCGCATCAAGCCGGTCCAGCATTTCTCGACGCTCATCGGCTGGCTCAAGGATGACTACCTGATCGTCAAGACGCCGCTGGAAAACAATGCGCCGATCGCGCTGGCCGAAGGCGAGCGCGTGACGATCCGCGTGTTCTCGGGCACCACTGTCTGTTCCTTCGCCTGCACGGTCGAGCGCGTGTTCGGCCGGCCGCTGCTGTACGCCCACCTGTCCTTCCCGCGCGCCATCAAGGGCACCAGCCTGCGCGCGGCGATGCGGGTGCGGGTCGACATTCCCGCGCGCCTGTCGGCTTCCTGGGCCGGCGCGCATGCCATGGCATGCCTGCTGACCAACGTCAGCGTCAACGGCGCCCGCGTCGAACTGCGCGGCGCCCTGCCGCGCGAGGACGGCGACATCGACCTGGCGTTCACGCTGGTGTCGCCGGCCAACGAGCAGGACGTGCCGGTACAGGCACGGGCCGCGATCCGCAACGTCAGCCCGCTGCCGGGCGGTGCGGACGAACCGCCGGGGTTCGCCTACGGGGTGCAGTTCGTGGGGCTCGATCCGGCGCACTTCACGCTGCTGCAGAACCTGACCTACGAGGTGGTGCTGGCGGATCGGCAGCGGATCGTGTGAGCTTGGCGCATTAGAAATAGCCGGCCTGCCACAGGCGCGGCCACTGGGTCCCGAGGTTTGCCGCTCCGCGCTCCGGCGTCAGAGGATCGCCGCGGTAGCGCGCCAGTGCTTCGGGCCAGACTGCCGCGAGGCAGGCCAACGCGACGAAGACGAGCACGATGCCGGCGGCCCGGCCCGATCGCTGCCGGGCACCTGGTGCCGCCTGCGGCACGACGGCGCGATACCACCCCATGGCGCAGCCGAGATAGAGGGCGATGGCGAGCCGGCTCGCCGGCATCACGAACAGGCCGGACACCAAGCCATCGGCCAGGATGGCCACGGCGCCCATCAGCAGCGCGGCGAGGATCGCCTGGTTCTGGCGATCTGCGGCAGGAATCTGCCGCGCCGCGCGCAACAGCGCATGCAGTCCCAGTGCAAGCGGGCCCCCAAGGCAGCCCAGCGCTGGCAGCCCCCACTCGCTGCCGATCTGGAATACCCAGTCGTGCGGATGGGCGCCGATGCGCAGGTCGCCCGCATGGTGGGCGAAATGCATCGGCCCGACGCCCAGCAGCGGATGTTGCCCGATGAGTTCGGCCGCGCGGCGCCACAGAAGCATACGGCCGGACGCTGGATCGGCTGCGGTACGTCCGGCGGCGTAAGAAAGCGAACTCATTCCTTCGATGCCGGCCAGTGCCGGCACCGCGACCAGCAGCACGAAATATGCTAGCAGGCCGAGCATGGCGGTCAGCGCCAGCATCCTGAGGTAGCGCAGCGCAGTACGGCGCAGCAAGCCTGCGACCACGACGCAGGCGACGGCCACACCGAGCATCGTCCCGCGCCCGTTGGTGGCGAACAGGGCCATCCACCAGTAGCCGGTCACCGCCGGCGGGAACCAGCACAGCCGCGGCACAGCCGGTGCCAGGCAGCACCACAGGATCAACAACGGCAGCGTGGCCGTCTGCACGTGGTTGAAGAAGCGGATATTGCTGAAGCCGAAGGTGAAGTCGTCGAAGGCCAGCGGATTACCGAGGGACAGGGCAGAGCCGTAGGTGACGGCGAACACCAGGCCGTACACGGCGCATGCGGCGCCGAGGAGATGCAGCACCAGCGGGAGGGCTTCAGTGACGTTCGCGGCGATGTCGCGCGCAGCTCCCAGCGCCAGCAGGTACAGCATGAAGAACGCCGCCACTTCGTACAGGGCGTAAGGCTGCGAGTATGCACCGATGGCGCTTGCCAGGCCCAGTGCGAAGAATGCCGCGAGCATCTTGCCGGCCCGCCCCGCAAACTGCGCATGCAGAGTCGCCTGGCAACGCGCGAGCACCAGGATGCCGCCGGCCAGGAACACGCCGAGTTCCAGCACGCGCTGCCGGTCGTGGCCGCCGACGAACGTGAAGTTGGCGAACAAGGCTGCGCAGAACAGCAGGACGAATGGCATGCGGCGGCCGGCGTGCACGATGCCGTCGAACAGGGGTTGCTGGCTGGTTGTCGTTGGCAAGGTCGGCCTGGCGATGCGAGCGGGGTAGACGAAAAAAAACCGCCCAGTATGGACTGGGCGGTTCCTGTGGAGCGAGATGATTACCGCGTCAGCGGAGATCAGCTACCGCCGCAGCTCGAGCCAACGATCTTCGCCTTGTTCTCGGCGGCGACGTCGTTGCTGCAGGTCCACACGCCATCGCTGCTACGGCCCAGGGTAATGATCTTGCCGGCCACGGTACTCGGGCCGCCGACGATCTGGCAGGTCAAGCCACCGCTGCTTGCGACGACGTCCATGTTGCAGTTTTTGGTGCTTGCTGCCAGGCCCGCGTCGGCCACGGTCGGCGCCGCGCCGCCTTCGTTCATCTTGGTTTCATAACCCGTCTTGCCTGCCGACACTTCCGACAGCGCAGCCGCGAACTTCGACTTGGCGACGTAGTTCTGGTATTGCGGGATGGCCACGGCGGCCAGGATGCCGATGATCGCGACGACGATCATCAGTTCGATCAGGGTAAAGCCGCCTTCGGCTTTCTTGGTGATTTTCGGTGCTTGCATGGTTTCTCTCCAGAGGGTAGTGCGTCAAGGGTTCGGTACTGCCTGCTTCTGCCCTCTACCATATGCAATCGCCGTGCCAGCAAATTTCCGCTCGGAATAGTTAGTTACCCATCAATAAAACGGAGACGTTCAATATCGGAATGCTATGTTTGGTGACAATCCTTGTCATCTGCAGGCGACAAAATTTGTCAGCCTGCCGAAATTTGTCGGTACATGACGCAATGTGTCGTCGTGCCATGGCAGCGCCAAAAGAAACGGGGCGCCGCAGCGCCCCGTTTTCACCAGCAGGTACGAAGACCGCGGATTACAGCATGGCCTTCAGCAGGCGCGCCATTTCCGACGGGTTCTTGGTGACCTTGATGCCGCAGGCTTCCATGATTTCCAGCTTGGCTTGCGCAGTGTCGGCGCCGCCCGAGATCAGCGCGCCGGCGTGGCCCATGCGCTTGCCCGGGGGAGCGGTGACACCGGCGATGAAGCCGACGACCGGCTTCTTCATGTTGTCCTTGATCCAGTGCGCGGCGTTCGCCTCGTCCGGGCCGCCGATCTCGCCGATCATGATGACCGCGTCGGTGTCAGGATCGTCGTTGAACATGCGCATCA